>CABVAS010000004.1 GCA_902496375.1 uncultured Collinsella sp. | reverse complement strand
TGCAAGCAGCTTAAAGCAGATCTTCTTGACCGGCTGCGCGCCATCGCCCGGGAACTCGAGCGTGGGCATGTGAGGCTCGCCGGCAACAAACAGCGCAAACTTGTCGTCAGCAAGATCGCCGGCGATCGAGGCGTCGGAATCGACCAGATCGTAGTCGTCCTTCTCGTCAAACTCCTGAACCAGCGTCAGGCTGCCCGTGGCAACCTTAAAGGCCTCGCGACCCTCGACGTCGATCTGCAGGTCGTGATAGCGCTGATGCGTCTCATAGTGAGCCTCGGCTTCGGGACGCGTCGTGGGAGCCATGACGTTCGCAAAGACCTTGTCGCCCAGAATCGAATGGCTGCCGACCTCGAGCTTCGCCGGATCGTTCTCCTCGAGCCAATCGATCAATACATCGAGGCCCTTGAGCATTCCGCGATACTCCTCGATATCGCCCAGTGCACCGTAAATCATCTAAATCCCCTCTCGGATCGTTTCCGTGGCGGCTACTCGGCAAACGCATTACCAAAGCTGTTGCCGCCCACATACGTCTACGTCTCGACCAGGGTAAGGTCGGGACTGAACACGACAAAGCCGGCGTCGCGCCCCGGCATAATGCTACTGCACTTGTCGTCGACATGAGCTAGCAAGCAATGCCGGGGCCGACGCCCAAGCTCTTACAGCTCGGTCACGACAACGCCGTTGTAGACCTCGTCCCAACGGTCCATGACCAGATGGCCGGTCATGGGATCCATGGCATTGAGCTTGCCGCAGGTGTTGGCGGTGCGCAGTACCGTCTCGTCGTCTGCGCCAGCAGCGATGGCATGCGCGAAGCCTGCGATAGTGGAGTCACCAGAGCCCGTGGCGTTAATGGCAGGGATATCGGGCGTCTTTACGCGGAACGCACGGCCGTTATGGAAGCCCACGGAGCCGGCGGCACCCATGGACACGACGACCCAGGGGATATCGGAGAAGCGGGCATCAGAGGCGAGCGCGGCGCGGAGCTCGTCCACATCGTCGGTGGTAAAGCTCGTACCCAGAAGGCCGTTGATCTCGGTCAGGTTAGGCTTGACCAGCTCGGGCTTAATTTCGGACTTAAGGGCGGCCTCGAGCGAGGCACCCGAGGTATCGAGCAACACCTTGGCACCGGCGTTCTCGGCAATGCCCGTGATCTTGGCATAGTAGTCTGCCTCGACACCGCGAGGCAGCGAACCCGAGATGGTGACGACGTCGGCCTTTCCCGCAAGCTCGGTAAACTTGGCGGTAAAGGCATCGAGCTCCTCAGGGGCAATCGTCGGGCCGCTCTCGAGCAGCTCGGTCTGGTTGCCGGCGTGGAGAATGTTAAGGCAAATGCGAGTCTCGCCCTTGATGGACACAAAGTCGTTGTTAATACCGTTGGCGTCCATGAGCTCAGCCATGTAGGCGCCCATGTGGCCGCCGAGCAGACCGGTTGCCACAACGTCGTCGCCCAGCTGACCCAGCACACGGGCCACGTTGAGGCCCTTGCCGCCGGCGGTCTTTTCGGGCGTCACACGGTTGACGTCGTCGATAACGAGCTCATCGAGCTGATAGCGCGTATCGACAGACGGGTTCATCGTAACGGTGAGGATCATTTTTAGCTCCTTATCTCGCAGGCTCCTTGTGCCTCGCGATACGAGTCGACAAAACGGAATTACAGAATCTCAATCGTGAACGAGCGAACGACGGTCTCCTTGGGCTTGGCGATAAGGCAGCCGCGCTTGTGCTCAAGCACGTCGTCCTCATCGGAGCAGGTCGAAAGGCCGCCCCAGGGCTCAACCGCCACAAAATCGCCCTCGGGCTTGCTCCACACAATGAGATATGGGAAGCCCTCAAAGCTCAGGCGGACGCCCTTGTCCTCGCCCTTTTTGGAAAGCGTGACCTGACGGCTCTCGAGCACGTCAAAGATGGTCTCCGCAAAATCGAAGAGCTCATGTGACAGAGGCAGCGTCTTTCCAACCATGGGGTTCTTGGAGCGGTTGGTCACGTCAATCAAGCCAGTCGAGGGGACGGCAGTGCAAAGCTCAGCAGCCTCGTCTTTCTCAAAACGCAACTCGTAGTCCGTATAGGCCTCGCCCTCATCGAGCGGGCACCTAAAGCCGGGGTGTCCACCGATAAAGAAAGGCATGTCCTCGGTGCCCTCGTTGGTAACCTCATAGGAGACGCGCACGGCGGCGTCCTCGAGCGTATAGCGGGCGACAAGCTTAAACGGATACGGATAATCGCTCAGCAGCGCGGCGTTATCCTCCGAAGCCAGGCACATCGCCAGCTCGTTCTCGCTCTGGCTCAGCAGCTTCCACTCCTGTTTGCGCGCAAACCCATGGCGGGCGAGCTTCACATGATGTCCGGCAAACGTCATGGCGCTGTTATCGCGCAAACCTCCGCAAATCGGGAAGCAAATCGGTGCCTGGCCGGACCACACGGCGGGATCGCCCTGCCACAAGTACTCGCGACCTCCAGCCTCAATCGAGGTAAACGAACCACCGGTCGTGGAGACCTTGATAGAAATCGAATCGTTGGAGAGAGCGTATTCCATTGTCCATCCTTTCGAACAACTGCTTTTTGCTCGCAAGAACCCGTCTCGGCCCTGACCAAAGGACAAACCCGCACGTTCATCGATGCGTCCGGTTTCCCAGCCATGCAACGGGGTACCATACAGACATTGATGCAATTACAGCTGAAAGGCCTTCTTATGCGAACCATCATCCTTTATGCCTCACGCCACCACGGCAATACGAAAAAGCTCGTGGACGCCATCGTCGAGGCGCACCCCGAAATCGATACCCTCGACGTGAAGTCACTCGGTAAAAACGAGTACCCCGACCTGCACGAATATCATCTGATCGGCGTCGCCACGGGCATCTATTACTCCGAGATCGACAAAGATATGGCGCGCGTGCTCACGAACGTGCTGCAGCCGCAGGACAAGGTGTTTGGCCTTATGACCTACGGTGGCAAAAACAAGTGGTACGGCAAGGATATCGATGGCATCTGCCGCATGAGGCAGGCCATCTTTATGGGCGTCTACGGCTGTCCCGGCTTTGATACGTGGGGGCCGTTCAAACTCACCGGCGGTGTCCAGAAGGGGCACCCAACTGCCGAAGAGATTAAGGGAGCTGTCGATTTCTTCGACAAAATCGAAGATGAGTACGGCGATATCATCGTCGAAGAGTACGCCAAGCGCGAGAAGCGTCTAGCATACGAAAAGGAGCATCCCGCGGGGGGTCTTGTGGCCGGCGTCAAGCGCACGGCAAAGAAGATCGCTAACAAGCTGTAACTGTTAAGGTGCTTTTGAGCGTTTAACCCATACGGCGGGTCCGAGCAGATTCGGGCCCGCCGTCTTTTTCTATCGTTACTCGGTAAAGGCGTTGCCGACGCTCTGGCCGCCAACATACGTCTCGACGAGGGTGAGCTCATGGTCGAACACGACAAAGTCGGCGTCGCGACCCGGCATGATGCTGCCGCACTTATCCTCGATGTGCGCGGAGCGTGCCGGCACCTCAGTTGCCATGCGAATGGCGATATCGGCGCTAGCGATGCCCCAGTCGACGATGTTCTTGACGCCCTGGGCAAGCGTGAGCACCGAGCCGGCAATGCTCTTGCCGTCGGCGAGCCAGCACAGGTTGTCCTTCATGATGACGTCCATGCCGCCACTGGTGTAGCTGCCCTCGGGCATGCCGCCGCAACCCAGGCAGTCGGTGATGAGCACCGTGTGCTGCCAGCCCTTTGCCTGTAGCAGCGCCTTGATGGCGGCAGGGTTTACGTGCTTGCCGTCACAGATGATCTCGGCGTAGGTCTCGGGCGTGGACATGGCAGCGCCCACGACACCGGGCTCACGGTGATGCAGCCCGCGCTGGCCGTTATAGGTATGCGTAAAGCAGCTGGCACCGGCGTTGATGGCGGCGATGCACTCATCGTAGGTGGCGTCGGAGTGACCGATGCTGGTCACCACACCCTTGGCGTTCAGAGCAGCCGCATAAGCAGCGGCACCGTCGCGCTCGGCCGCCATGGCGCTCTTAACGATGCGACCGCCCGCAGCCTCCTGCCACTGATCGAAGACCTCCTCGGAGGGATCGATAAGATAAGCGGGGTTCTGCGCGCCCACGTGCTTCATGGTAAAGAAGGGGCCCTCCAGGTAGATGCCCTGAATGCGAGCACCGCAGAAGTCGGGGCCGCGGCCCTCGTCCGCCTTGGCGATAGCAGCGCAGGCGTCCTTGATCTGTTCGACGCCATCGGTGAACGTCGTGGGCAGCCAGCTGGTGGTACCGCGACGGGCGAGCTCGGTTGAGCTGATATCGATGCCCTCGGGATCGTTATCGGTAGTTGAGTGGTTGTAGAAGCCATGGATGTGAGTATCGACCATACCCGGTGCGATCCACGATCCCGTGTAGTCCTTAATCTCGCAAGAGGGCTCGTCGGCCTGCCAGGCGCCAAAAACGCCATCCTCGACCATAAGATAGCCGCCCAGTTGCGGGCCTGCCGGCAAGAAGAACTTGTCAGCCTTAATTGCGTACGTGCTCATATGCACTCCTTGCTTCTAAAGCAGTTGACTGTGGTAATGCTTATACCCGGTCCATGTAAAAACAAAAAGCGCCCGCCCGCCGTTATGAGCGGACGGGCGCCCTTACAGGGGGACGCGATTAAGCGGTGAAGGGGTGAATCGTCACACCCTTGACCACGCGGTTGACCGTGCCGGTGGGGCTCGGCGTATCGGGCGTGTTGCCCACGCGCACGGAGTTGAGCAGGCTGATAGCCTGGGCAAACATCACGAACGGCAGGGCAAGGTAGCCCTCGGGAAGCGCCTCGTAGCCCTTAAAGGTGAAGGACTCGCCCTCGTAGACGGTAGCGCCATCCTGCTGAACGGCAACGGTGTGCTGAGCAATCTTGTCGCCACCGATCTCGTTGAGGATGTCGATGTCGTACTGACGGGTGTAGGCGTCGTTGTTGACGAACACGAAGACGAGCGTCTTATCGTCGACGAAGGACTTAGGTCCGTGACGATAGCCCATGGAGGTGTCGTAGGAAGTAGCGACCAGACCGTGAGCGAGCTCGAGAATCTTGAGCTGGCTCTCCTGAGCAAGGCCGCCAAAGGAGCCGGAGCCCAGGTAGGTCACGCGGTTGAAGTCGCCAGCGAGGTAATCGGCGACCTCGGACTCGCGAGCGATAACCTCCTCGCCCATCTTGGCGATGGTCTCGACCCACTCGGCCTTCTGCTCGTCAGAGGCAGTGTCGAAAATAAGGGTGGAGAGCAGGGTCATGCAGGTGTAGGAACCGGTCATGGCGAAGCCCTTGTCGTTGGCGCGCGGGATGAGCAGCGTCAGCGCATTGGGATCATCGGCGGACTCGACGGCGAGCTTGCCCTCGGGAGCGCAGGTGATGTTGAGGAACTTGACGTTGTGGACGAGCTCCTTGGCAACGGCAACGGCGGCAAGGCTCTCGGGGCTGTTGCCAGAGCGGGCAAAGGAAACCACGAGCGTGGGATCCTCGGCGCGCAGGAAGTCGCGCGGGGCGCTCACGATGTCGGTCGTGGCGATGGGCTTAAAGTCGTAGAGATCAGTGTTGCCAGCGTGACGCAGGTACGGGGCGCAGGTATCGCCAACGTAGTCGGACGTACCGGCACCGGTGAAGACAACGGACAGACGACCCTCACCCATAGCGCGAGCCTCGGCCAGGAAGGCCTCGATGGCCTCCTTGTTCTCGCGATAGATGTTGAGCGTATCACGCCAAAGCTCGGGCTGCTGAGCAATCTCGGCCGTGGTGATCTGGGCGCCGAGCTCGGTGAGCTCCTCGACACTCTTCTCGAACATTTTTAATACCTCTCTCTAGAAGTAATCCTCTGACGTGCAATTATACACTTCGGTTGGTTATCTGGTAGTAACCAGTTAAATGCAAAGAATCACCATATGGAAACGATGCGAGCACTAGTTACTGCGCTGGTGGTAAACCTTGTATTTAAACTGATCGGCACGAGCAACCGAGAGTGTGTACTCCACTACCTCGTTTGACTCGTTATACGTAGTCCTGACCAAATCGAGCACAGGCGAGCCCTCGACAATTCCCAAAAGGTGGGCATCGGTGGGACGGGCTATGCTCGCATAGAACTCCTCTTCGGCCACGCGAATCTTTTGCTGAAAGTCCTGCTCAATCACATCGTAAAGCGGCTTACGCTCCAGCAGCGGTCGCTTTAGGGACAGAAATTGACGAACCGGTAGATAGCTGCGTTCGACCATCATGGGCATGTTGTCGGCAGAACGAAGGCGCTTGAGCTTAAAAATGCGATCACCGATGCGCAATCCCATATGCTCGGCCAGATTCTTATCGGCCTCCATCTCGCAAAACTCGAGAATCGTGGTCTCGGGTTCTCGACCCATCGCGCGCATCTGCTCGGTAAAGCTGTAGGACTGCATAAGATTGGTTGCTTTTGCCGAACGGTCGGTCACAAAGGTACCGCGACCGTGCTGCCGAACCACCAGTCCTAAACGCTCCAGTTCCTGCAGAGCCAGGCGTACCGTAGTGCGCGAGAGACCATAGCGCTCCGAAAGTTCGCGCTCGGAAGGAATCATGTCACCGGCGCGATATTCATGGTCAATCTTTTCGGTCAGAATATCGACCAGCTGATCGTACAGCGGTTGCTTACGCGCTCCGATCGCCATCCTATCCTCCCTTTTGCTCGAATTCGGCTAACTACCTAGGGTGTTATGCATTATCTGTCTGCCACACCCGAATCATTAAGAAAACAAAAGCCGCGCGCTCTTTCGAGCACGCGGCTTTTAACATACACATGGCTTAAGGGGTCGGGGTGTGAGCCGCGTAGGGACACACCCCTCAAGCTAGAGCCTTACCAGATGCTCGGCCAGAGACCAAGCGGGCCAGCGCCCAGGATGCCAAGGACGAAGAGCAGGAGAATGCCCTTGGTCGGGGTCCAGCTGTGCTTAGCGAACATGTAGTAAAGCAGCAGCGTAAGCATAAGCGGGACGAGCTTCGGGACGATGGTGTTGAGGGTGTCGGCAACAGAGAAGTTGACCGGATCCTCGGTAACGGTGCCGTAGGTCACGGACTCCATGCCGTTACCCAAATCGGTGACGCCGCACTCGACAGCGTTGCCGTCGGCATCGGAAGCGGTAAGGGCGTTTCCGTCCTTATCGGTCATGGCGATGGTACCGGCCTCAGCGGTCTCGGTATCGATGCCCTCCATACCGGTGAAGTTCTCGGCCTCCTTCTCGGAGACGATCACGGTAGTAGCGGAGAGGCCACGGGTGGTGCCGTTGGGGATCTGGAGGTTGATCTGGGTGCCACCCATGGTGACGACCAGGCAACCGACGACGAAGACGCCCATGATGGAAGCGGCACGCGTGAAGGCCTGCATGTTGGCGGTCAGAGCGTCAATAGCGCTGGTGCCAAGCTTGTAGGACCAGTTCATGAGCCAGAAGCGCAGAGCGAACTGGACGACGTTGAAGATCACCAGGAAGATGATCGGTGCAGCGGCGTTGCCGTTGATGGCCATGTTGGAGGTGATGCCGGCCGTGATAGGCACGAGCGTCAGCCAGAACAGGGCGTCACCGATACCACCGAGCGGGCCCATTGCGGCGACGCGGACGGCGCGGATCGTGGGGATGTCAACCTTGTTCTGCTCGAGCGAAAGCACGATGCCCATAACAAAGGTGACAAGGAACGGGTGGGTGTTGAAGAACTCCAGGTTGTGGCTCATGGAAGCCGCGAGGTCGTTCTTGTTGGTGTGGATCTTCTCCAGACCGGGGATGATGGAGTAGAGCCAGCCAGCGGCCTGCATGCGCTCGTAGTTGAACGATGCCTGCAGGAAGCAGGAGCGCCAAGCCATCTTGTTGAGGGTCTTCTGGTCGAGCTGCGGAGCAGGAGTGAGATCCTCGTAGTGCTCCGGGATCACATACTCATTAGATGCCATCTTCGAAGTCACCTCCGTCAGAAACAGCTGCACCCTTCAGCTCGGTCTGCTGCTGGAAGTCCCAGAAAGCGATGCCGAAGCCGATGAGAGCGAGGATGAGCAGAGCAGGGGTTGCCAGCGAATCGTTGGCAACGGTGATGAGCGCGAGGCCAAAGCCCATGAGGAAGAAGCCCCACATATCGCGGTTCATCATAACCTTGAGCAGGACGGCGAAGCCGACGAAGCGCATCATGCCGCCTGCAGCGGACAGACCGGTCTGCAGCCAAGTCGGGATGGCAGAAGCGATGGTCTGACCGATGGTAGCGCCAGCGATGAAGAACAGGGTGACGACGACAGCGAAGATCAGGCCGAGCAGAGCCATGGCGAAGTAGTTCAGGCGCTCGATGCCCTTGGTGTCCGCGTTGTGAGCCATGTTATCGGCCGTGGACATAAGCGGGGACATAAGCGTGAAGACAAGGGTAACGCCAAGCTGGCCAAGCAGAGCGAACGGAATGGCGAGGCCGACTGCCGCGTTGGGCTCGAGGCCCGTGGCGATAGCGAGAATGGCTGCCATGATGCCGCCGATGACGGCGTTAGGCGGCTGAGCGCCTCCGATCGGCATGTTGCCGATCGTCATGAGCTGATAGGTACCACCCACGAGAAGACCGGTGTTGAGGTCGCCAAGGATAAGACCGATGACGGCGCCGGTGACGATGGGCTGATAGAGAGACTCGAGGAAGTCAAACTGGTCGATTGCCGCGATGAACGTGACGACGAAGACCAGAGCGATCTGGATGATCGAGTATTCCATCTTGCTCCTCCTTTCAAAATGTATGTACGCACTTTGGATTTCACGTACAGAACGTCAGGGTTTCACTCCTGACAACGTGGATCACGAGGATTACGAGAAGAGCTTGCTCGTGTCCTCAACAGGCGTGCTCGGAACGCGCCTGATCTCCAACTCCACCCCCAATTCCTGCAGCTCTTTAAACGCAGCGACATCCTCGTCGTTAACTGCGACGGAGGTGGCGACTTGGCGCTTTCCTTCCGACATGTGCATGTTGCCGATGTTTACCTTCTTTATAGGCACACCGCCCTTGACGAGCGTAAGCACGTCTTCCGGTGTTTCGGCCACGATGAAGATCTTCTGGCGCGGGCTCGCCTTGCCAATGACGTCGATGGTCTTCTGCAGAGAGAAGAAACGCGTAGCGACGCCGGCGGGAGCGGCCATCTTCATGAGGTTCTGGCGCATGGTGTTGGACGCCACGTCGTCGTTGGCGACGAGGATGAGGTTGGAGCCCAGGGTGGAGTTCCACTGGGTGGCAACCTGACCATGAACCAGTCGGTTATCGATGCGGGTAAGAAGAATGTTGGGTTCTGCCATGTTGATCAGCTTCCTTTCGTTATTTGCTGACGACAGTTACTTGATCTCCTGAATCGCGTAACGCGAAACATCTACGACGGCTCCGGATCGAACTTTGATCTGGACCTTCTCGCCTTCGATGCCTTTGACGGTTCCGTAGATACCGCCGGCGAAAAGAACCTCTTGACCCGGCTTGAGCTCGGTGTGCAGCTCCTTGAAGTACTTCTGCTTCTTCTTCATGTTGATTTGCGACCAGATGGTGTAAATCAAGCCCATGATGACAAGCAGGCCTAAAAGGGCGACCGAGGAGCTCAGGACGTTGGCTCCGAAATCGGCCATTAGATGCCGTCCTCGTCGCCGAAGATATCCTCTTCCTCGGAGCCGGCAACGGATGCGACCGTCTGGGCGGTGACGCCCGTCTGGCCAACGGTCACGGCCTGCTCGCCAAGCTCGGCGAGCGTGGCATTGCCGCGGAGGAACAGAAGCTCAATAACCATGGGAAGGTTGGTGCCAGTCAGAACCTCGACGTTGTCGACATCCTGGGCAATCATCATCGACTGGTTGAACGGGGTGCCGCCAAGCAGGTCGGTAAAGACGAGCACGCCATCGCACTCCTCGCGCATGGCGGTAATAGCGGCGCGGAGATCCTCACCGTAGGAAGCAGCCTGGTCGCCCTCAAAAGGAACGACGGTAAAAGCGGGCTGGTCGCCGGCAACCATAGCGATAGCGCTAGCTAGGCCGGGTGCGAACTGTCCATGACCGGTAAGAATAAAGCCAACCATTCAAATTTCCCTTCCGAAGGTGTGTACAATCTGAGTCCGATGATTTTCGGAAGCCAGCGGGCGCTCGCCCTTAAAGCTTCTTAGAAAGCGTTCTTTGAAGACCAGTGGTTTCTAAACTGGTAGTAACCACGTGACGTGTTGTTGTCACTATATCACCCCAGAAGAGGTCGCTTTCGTTGATTCATACGGTAAAACGTTTTTGCACCGCTCACGGTGATATTTCGACCGTTTACCGGTCGTTAACACTTCTACCTGCGGTTTTGAAACCGTTTCGAAATGCTTTGGCAAAAGATCGGAACTTTTCCTGTCCCTAAACAACGCAGGGCGGCTAAAAATAGCGTGTAGAAAAATTGCAGGTCATTGTGAAGATATGTGAATTGGTCTTTTTGACTTAATACCAGTTAGAACCAGTTTTGAGATTATCGGTGAACGGTAGTTTTCGACCGTTCACCGGTTACTTGCAATCGTTTGCAGTTGTTTTCCCATATGAATCGGGGAACCCGATGAAGCACTTGTGCGATCACGGAAAGTTTTGACATTTGTCCTCATCCCCCGCGCGCCAAACTCCGACACCCAAAATGAGCCATAGCTCTCGCTATTCGTCTCACAAACATTACTTACTCTAATCTGTAATTGTTTATCGTTTATCATTAAATATGATATAAGATACAAGTATCATCCAAGACATTGGTTGGAGGAGCTATGATCCGCTGGAACGTATCCAAATCGAATGAAGCCATCGACCGTGAACAGGCAATAGCCGATCTGAGGAAGCTCACTCGCATCTGCAAATGGGCCACAATCTGCACCACCGTGGCGCTCGCTCTGGGACTTCTCGCAGTCATTGCGATTGACCTTCTACTCGTATTGCCTAGCCTCTCCCAAGGGTCGTGTCTCCAATCCGTAGAACTTCAAGGCGGCGAAGGGCCGTGCCTGGCTATCGTCGGTACCGATGCGCAGACCCCACTTATGCTCGTCGCACACGATGGTCACACTGCCATAGGGAGCCTCTTGATGACATGCCTCGCGCTTACCATCGCGCTAAGCGTGCGCAGGCTTTTCTTCAACATTGAAAAGGAAGGCAGGCCCTTTGACCTTGAATGTAACCACACACTTCGTCGAGTAGGACATTTATTCCTTATCGGCGGCGTTGCCGTGAGGCTTCTTGGTGCCGTAATCACGGGAATAATACTCTCAGGATTTGGCGGCAGCTTTACGGATGCGTTCGTCGGCCAGTTATTCGAGCCCTCCATGCTCTTTGCAGGCCTGATTATTTGCCTGATTGCCAGTATCTTCCGCTACGGGTATATCCTGCAAAAACAAGATGACGAGTTGCTCTAGGGGGAATCCATGATTATTCTGCGGCTTGACCGCATGCTCGCCGAACGCAAGATCTCATCCAAAGAGCTTGCGGAACGCGTGGGCATCTCCCAGGTCAATATGTCACGCATTAAGACGGGCAAGGTTTCTGCCATACGTTTTTCAACTCTTGACGCGATATGTCGGGCACTCGACTGCCAACCGGGCGATGTACTGGAATATATATCCGACGATGAAGCCGATAGCCTTTTTGGACTTAAAGATGAATAGCCATAATTAAGCCGCCAATCACGCCCTCAACGCAAAAAGTCCGCCAGAACGACTTCCGTACTGGCGGACTTTCTGCTGTCTATCGGCTAGATGCTCGATGAGCCGTGCGACTCTTTACGCAAACAGGCCGTAGATGCTGATGTTGGCCTTGGCGTAGAGGCCGTTAGCATACTCGGTCCACTTGGAGCTGGCGCTCGAAGCCTGCGAAGAGTACTGCTGGTAAGCAGTGTAGTAGGCGGTCATGGCCTGCTTATAGGTAGCGCTATCGGCCGTAAAGGCATCGTCGGCAAAGGCCTTAGCGTAGGTGCCGTTCTCGTCCTTCCAAGTGCCCTTTGAGCTATCCCACTCATCGCCGGCAAGGTTGATGATGTAGTCGGCGTAATCCTTGCTCGCGGTCTCCTCGTTGCCGTCAGAAGGCTCGGTCGGGGCGGTCGGCATGCTTGCGGAGCTATCGCCCACCTTCTTCTTGTAGAGCTTCTGCAGCGTCGCGGACTGGCGGACGATCTGCTTGGCCTGGTCCTTGGACACGCCATACTGCGTGGCCATGGTCTTGTAGTCAGAAGTGCCGATGGAATCCTCGGCGTACTGCTTCATCTCCTTGGAAGAGACGGTAATGCCCTCGTCCTCGGCGGCATCGAGCAGGATCTTGTTGCGCACGTAGGACAGGATGACGTCGGCAGAAGGAGCGGTGTAGTTGCCATCACTATCCTTGACGGTATCGAGGCTGTACTGGCTCTCGATGGCCTCGCGCGCGGTGATATCGCTCTTCTTGCCGTTGTAGCTATAGCTTGCCACGGTCGAATCGAGCTGGTCCTCGGTCAGGGTCGCCGAGCCGACACCCTTGCCGCCAAAGCCGCCATTGCCAATAAAGAAGCCGACCACCGCAGCGATCACGACGGCAACCACAAAGGCGGCGATCATCGTCTTCTTGTGCTTGGATACGCGATCGTCTTCATCGGAACCCAGGATATCGTCGTCCTCATCCTGGGCCTCGGGCATCAGATTCTCGTCAGCGGCATCCGCGGCAATCTGAGCCTCCAGACGGGCGTCCTCCTCCTCGGCCGTCGTACCGGCAGCAATGTGCTCGGCAGACGTACCGGCGACCAGGTCGATCTTCTCGTCCTCGTCACCGTCGGGGCCTTCGCCGCGCTCGATGATCTGGATGCCGTCGATCTCGTCCTTCTCGTCCTTCTTTTGAATCAGACCCATATCGGTTACTCCTTGTTAGGAAACATAGTCCTCAATAGAATACGCCCGACAGAGCGCCGGGCGTATTGATTCTCAGGTTATACGCAAACACTTAAGTACTATTTAGGCGTTTGCAGCACGCATGCCTTAGGCCAGGTGCGCGATAACGGCATCGGCAAAGGCCTGCGTGCCCACGGCCCCCTCGACGGAGCCGGTCTGGGCACGACGCACGTCACCGGTAACCTGCTCGCCCTCGTCGAGCGTGGCAGATACGGCGGCGCGAATGCGATTAGCAGCGTCGTTCTCGCCCAGGTGATCGAGCATCATCGCAGCAGAAAGGATCTCGGCCGTGGGGTTGGCGATATCCTGGCCAGCGATATCGGGCGCGGAGCCGTGCGTTGCCTCGAAGATGGCGCAATCGGCACCGATGTTGGAGCCGGGGGCCATCCCTAAGCCACCCACCAGGCCGGCGCACAGGTCGCTCACGATGTCGCCGTACAGGTTGGGCAGCACCAGGACATCGAAGTCGTTGGGGTTCTGGACCAGGCCCATGCAAGTGGCGTCGACAATCTTGTCGTTGAACTCGATATCGGGATAGTTGGCGGCCACCTCGCGCGCAACGCGCAGGAACAGGCCGTCGGTCGCCTTCATGATGTTGGCCTTATGCACGGCCGTCACCTTTTTGCGGCCGCAGCGGCGGGCATACTCAAAGGCATACTCCACAATGCGGCGGCTCTTGGCGATGGAGATGGGCTTGATCGAGATGGCGGAATCGGCGGCGAAGGTCTTCTGACCCGAGCGCTCGACAAGCTGCGAGAGCTCCTCGACCTCGGCAGCGCCCTCATCGAACTCGATGCCGGCGTAGAGGTCCTCGGTGTTCTCGCGCACGATGACCAGGTCGACATCGCGGAAGCGCGAGCCGTCGCCCGGCTGCGACAGGCAGGGGCGCACACAGGCATACAGGTCGAAGTGCTTGCGAAGGGCAACGTTAACGCTGCGGAAACCCGTGCCGACCGGCGTGGTGATGGGACCCTTGATGGCAACCTTGGTCTCGGCGACCGCATCGAGCACGTGCTGGGGCAGCGGCGTGCCAAACTCGTCCATGACGCCGGCACCGGCCTCCTGGACATTCCAATTGATCTGGACACCGGTGGCCTCGACCACGCGGCGCATGGCCTGCGTAATCTCGGGACCGATACCGTCACCGGGAATCAGGACTACATCGTGCGCCATAATCTGTTACTCCTCGTCTTCGGCGGCGTCAGATTTTTTAACGCTAGCACGCTTCTTCTTTTTGGAGAGATCAAGGTCAAAGCGTTTAACAAGCATTTCGCAAATCTCGCTCGAACGGGCCTTGAGATAGCTGCCCTTGCCGTTCTCGGCATCGAACTTAAGGCGCAGCGCAAGCTTCTCGGCGACCTCGGCGTCGATCTCGCCCTGGCCAAACTCGTACAGGCAACCGAGCATGTCGCGATACTCGAGGTCGCCGTGGTAGCACTGAATGGCCTCGTCCAGGATGGGCCAAGCCTCGCGCGAACGCTCGACGCTCGTGGCGCCCCACACGCACAGCAGGCGGAAGGCGGCATAGCGCAGCGTGGAGGAAATCTCGTCGAACAGTGCGGTCTCGGCGCCCTCAAAGGCATCGCCCAGCTGCTCGGGACAGGTGGTGGCAAGCGCCGTCAGGGCATCGAGGGCCTCCCAGCGGGTCTGAGCCTCGGGGCGGTCGAGTGCCTCGATCAGCGCGGGGACGCAGGGCACGACGCGCTGCGGATCGCGCTCGGCGAGCAGGTGCAGCACGCGGGCGGCAAACTGGCGGATGCGGCGCGTGGGGCAGCCGAGCTCCTGGACCAGACGGTCGACGGCATTCTCGTTCTCCTCTGCCAGCTGAAGCTGCGCCAGCTCCTCGTCGGTGAGCTGTTCGTCTTTGTTTTCTGCCATAGTTACCTCTTTTTACTATTTCTTAGCGTGCTTGCCAGCACCCTTGCTGTCATCGGTGACCGAGATGAGCTGTCGGTCGGCAGCGCCATTACGACGCGCACGGCGGCGTTCCTCGGCATCGCCCGCGTCGGCGGCGGCGCGGTGTGCCTTGTTGACGTTAAAGACCTCGTCGTGCTTGCGCCACGGACCGACGGACTCGCCAAAGCTCATCTTAAGGCCGGCGATGAAGCCGCCGAGCCAGCCGATCGGCGCAAACTGCACCAGCGGGAACAGCGAGAACACCCAGGTCAGCAGGACGACTGCCGCCGCTCCCGCAAAGTTGGCAATCCAGTAGTCGCGCTTGGTGATGACGCGCTTTTCGCACGCCCACTGGCCGCACAAAAAGCCGATGTAGATCGCGAAGAGAAAGAGCGCCAGCGCAAGCACCACGAACGTCCAGCTCATGGGCGCTACTCCCCGTGATGGTGGCCGCAGCAGCACTCGTGGCCGTCGTCATGACCGTGACCGCCGCAGCACTCGTGGTCCTCGCCATGGTGGTGGTCGCAACCGCACTCGTGATCGTCGCCATGCTCGCCGCAACCGCAGCCTTCCTCGTGAGCACCATGCTCCTCGGGACGATACTGCGACCAGTCCAGACCGGCGGCGATGGCGTCGGCCTCCTCCTTATAGAGGACCGTGACGGCCTGGGTACCCAGCTTGGCGCCACCGATGGCATCGAGCATGTCGTAAAGCGTAAAGGCCACGTCGGCGCCGGGCAGCGCAAGCTCGCGGTCATCGGCGTAGGCGAGCGCCAAGCGCAGGTCCTTAATGAAGTGCTCGACCATAAAGCCGGGCTTGTAGTCGCCGTCGAGTGCCTTGGGCGCCAGGCTCTCCATGGCGCCGGACTTGCCGGTGCCGCCCAGGATCATCTGACGGGTCTTCTCAAGGTCAAGGCCGCTCAGCTCGGCAAACGCCATGGCGTCTGCCATGCCAACCATGCAGGCGCCCAGCGACACCTGGTTGGCAAGCTTGGCAGCCTGACCCTTGCCGGCGCCGTCGAAGCAGCAGATGGTTGCCGCAAAGGTGGAAAGGATGTCGCGGACCGGCGCGATGTCGTTCTCGGTGGCGCCCACGATAGCCGTGAGCGTGCCGGCGATGGCACCCGACTCGCCGCCGGTGACGGGGCAGTCAAACGCCATGCGACCGGAGACCTGGGCGGCCTCGGCAATGTCGCGCGCCAGCTCGGGCGAGCTCGTGGTAAGGTCGATCAGGACCGCGCCGGGCTTAGTGCACGCGAGCAGACCGTCACCCGCCAGGTAGAGCTCCTCGACCTCGGAGGGATAACCCACCATGGTAAAGACGACGTCGGCGTTCGCCGCGGCATCTGCCGGCGTATCGGCCCAGACGGCACCGCGCTCAACGAGCGCTGCGGCCTTGGACTTGGTGCGGTTGTTGACCGTGACGGGATAGCCAGCGTCCAGAATGTGGCCGGCAATGGGGGCACCCATAATTCCGGTGCCGATAAATGCGACAGAGAGCTTGTTTGCCATGAAACCTTTCCTTTTGGGTTGGGTGTTATTACCAGGTTGAATACTCGGTGCCAGCGTTTGGGCTGTGAGTCGAGGGCGATTACGGACGCATCGCTTGCCTACTGCCCGCGCACGCGGCGAGCGATGCGGTCGGAAAGCGAGGCTTTCTCGGCGCGGTTCTTACCCCAAAACGCAAGTGCCACCATACCGGGCCCCACGTGCGAGCCGATGGTAGGGCCGACGGAACTACGGATAATCGTGACGTCGGCGCAGCCCTCCTCCTTGCGAACTGCGGCCTCGAGCCAGTCACCATCCTTCTCGGCATCGGCAGTCATGATGGCGATGGGCATGGTGCGGTCGGGCACGTAGTTCTCGCGGAACGACTTGAGGATGGACTTGAGCGCCTTCTTGCGGCCGCGGTTGACGCCGATCAGCGACAGCGAGCCGGCCAGGTCGTAGGAGAGCTCGGGCTTGACGTCGAGCTTTGCCGTGAGCTGCGCCGCCGCGGGCGGAATGCGGCCGCCGGCAGCCAGTGCGTCGAAGCTCTCAAGCGTAAAGTAGCCGTGCACGTAGGTCTTTGCCTCGTTTGCCCAATCGACCAGCTGCTTGGCGGTCAGTCCCGCCGAACGCTGGCGCACGGCCTCGAGCGCCAAGAGCGCGCCGGTCGCACAGGGCAGAGCGTTGTCGACCACGTAGAGCTCAAAGTTGGGATACTCGGCGCGCACGGCATCTGCCGCCTGGCACGCGGAGTTGTAGCTCGACGACAGCGCCGAGGTAAAGCACAGGTAGACCGTGGGCGTGCCCTCTTTGGCGCACTCGGTAAAGAACTCGATATAGCGACCGAGCGACACAGCCGAGGTGGACACGCGGGCGCCGGCGCGCATGCGGTCGTAGAACTCCTTAGGGCTCATGCTCGACCAGATGTCGTCCGTGCGCTCCTCGCCATCGATAATGAAGGGGAAACCCAGGATATCG
Source organism: uncultured Collinsella sp. (assembly GCA_902496375.1). Classification (GTDB taxonomy): domain Bacteria; phylum Actinomycetota; class Coriobacteriia; order Coriobacteriales; family Coriobacteriaceae; genus Collinsella. Next base: position 15,531 of record CABVAS010000004.1, on the reverse strand, counting down.
ACATCGAGGTTCGCGGCGACCTCGGGGCTAAAGTCGCAGCAGGTATCGACGACGATGCGGCAGCGGTCAGAATGGCCGGTAGATGCAGCCTTGTCCATCAAAGCGACTCCTTACGTAAAAAGGCGGCCACCCGCATGGGATGGCCGCCAACCGTTAACTCATGCAAGTTAACGTATTTTACTCGTCAAGTGTTTCGATGCGGGGCTTGATGATGCCATATCCACCATTCTTACGGTGATACACCACATTGATGAGACCGGTCGTCGCGTTCTCAAACACGTAGAAGTCGTGACCCAGCAGATCGGTCTGCACCAGCGCCTGTTCCTCGGTCATCGGGGTGACGTCAATAACCTTCTCGCGGACGAGCAGGTCGTCCTCCTCCTCGGGCAGCAGCAGGTCGGCCAGATCCTCGACGCGCTCGACCGGTGCGACATCCGCGGCGCTGGCACCACCCTGGCGGTTGTCCACGACCTTGGTCTTGAACTTGCGCAGCTGGCGGGTAACCTTATCGGCGGAGAGGTCGATGGCAGCATACATATCTGCGCCGTGCTCGGCAACGCGAATCACCGAACCGCGGGCACGAACCGTGACCTCGACGATTGCCGGGTTGGGGTTCGAGGGGTTCTTCTCATAACGAAGCACGACGTCGACTGTCATGGGCTCGATGTCGAAAACCTTGAGCGCCTCGCCGATTTTCTCATCCACATGCGCACGCAGAGCATCGGTTACCGTCGTCTTGCGTCCAGAAACCTTGATATCCATACGTGGCTCCAATCTGCCTCGGGGACTTACTGTACTGGCTATGTACCCATTGCCGTGCATTTAATCACGCGAATTCCCAAAGACCCGAATAACGACTGCTTGATACCGCATACCGAAGTCTCGCACTTTTCCGTGACAAAGTGCGCTATAGGAAGGCGTCGACGGAGTTAATTTTTCTCCTGGAAATTAGCTTTGACCTGCTAGTTTTACCAAAATAGAAAAGCCAGGCTCCCCTATTTGGGAGACCCGGCCATGCGTGTTGAAACCGTGAAGAAGCGCCTTGTTCGGTGTATGGCAGACGCCACCCCTACCAATAACTAGCTATTGAGCTTGTTGATGTCATCGTCGGTGATGGCGCCCTCCTGGCTAGACGACGGACTGTCGCCGTTGTTATCAGAGGCGTCGCCATCGGAGGACTCGGTCTCGTTGGACGTGGAGTCGGATGCCTGCACATTGGCCCCCGAAACAGTCTTGGCGGTAAGGTCATAGGGCATTTGGCCATACCAGACGCAGTGGACCGCCTCGAGCGTGCCGTCGACCGTGATGCCGTCGAGGGCATCACTCACGGCACGGCACAGCTCATCGTTAGAGCTAAGGCCTGCGACGCCAAGCGTGGAGGGTGCCTCGAGCGTGCCGACATAGGAGATCTGACTCATCAGGCGCGCGAGGTAACCACCGGCCGTGGAATCACAGATCACGTAATCGACCTCGCCCGACTCGAGTGCCTCGAAGCACTCGTTGATGTTGGAGAAGGTCTTTTGGTTGGCCGTGATGCTCTGCTTGGCAAGCGCTTCCTGCGAGGCTGAGGAGGTCTGAACGCCCAGGGTAGCGGTGTTAAGCGTTTCGGTGGAAACGCTCAGCGACTCGCCGTCACTGCTCTTGCCGAATACGGCGGGGGCGTCGTACAGACAGGTGCCAAGTGAGCTGATATCGCCGTCCGTAGACCTGGCGTCGCCAATAAAGATGTCGGCCTTTTTATCGCTGAGCGCGGAATCGGCCGAGGACGCATCGACAAAGGCGACTTTGAGACCCATGCGGCATGCAAGGGCACGAGCGGCATCGACCGCATAGCCCGTGAGGTTTCCGTCGGCATCCTGCATGGCTTGCGGGGCATCGGAAGTATCGAGGGCGACCGTCAGGGTTCCCGGCGTGACCAGGGCATCGTCCGATACCGTGGGGGTAACGGTCTCGCGCTCAATCTGGTCGATCGTGGGCGTCGTGAACGTGGACAGTGGATTGAACGCACATCCACTCAGGCCCAAAACGGCAATGACCGCCGCGGTCCCAGCACCTAACCGAGCCGCATGCATCAAGCTGCCCCTCACCATGTCCACTACCCTGCCTTCTGTGTCGTATACAATCCGTGCCCTGCACGGAATATCGGGTTGTTCCCACCAGCTGACCTGGTATTTGACCCCACACTTGCGCACCGGGGCGTTTGCTCGGGAGGCCGCAGCCACCTTCACGACTGGCCCGCTCGCCCGCGAGGCGGTATTGCCCCAAAGAAAGTAGAACGGACGGTGCGGCTTACATCTAGGACGCGCCATGATCGCGCCGCGCGCACGCGGTCGCTTACGTGGATCCCTTTGACCGCGTCTGTCTTGGACTAGGATGGGCATTTCGTCCGTCCGCAACCACAGCCTGGCAGGAACGTAGGGCATTATAGCTAAGTTCAAGCTATAGTTTAAGGTTAGGGACGTTATTCGCATCGCGAGCACAGATTTCGCAGGTCGGGGCGGGTCATTCGTGCCCCCATGAAGCCCGGAGCTCCCCCCACGGGGAGCTCCGGGCCACCCGTCTCAGGGTGCCGTGTGCAAAAAACGGCAAATATGAGTACTGCTACCAATTTAGTAGCAGCGTATTTCCGCCCCACGAGCCCTTTTTGAGTTCCGCACAGCCCGCTTGGCGCCAAGATATTCCACATTCGTTTATTATCTCTTCGCTGAATCCAGTTTTTCGGCCCAAGTTTCTTTATTTTTGCTGTCACTAATCTAGTAACAGTACTCATATTTGCCGTTTTTTGCACATGGCATATAAACAGACCCCCTATAAAGCCATAGTTTTACGCCGGCTTGAGCCCAAAGCACGCTCGGAGCGTATTCAGCAGAGCATCTTGCCTCTTTCGACGAGCCTCTACACGATTCTGATATCGTTTACCCATACGCTGGTGGATGCGCCATGCGAGCGCTTCCATCGCTTCCATGTCGCAGAGCATCTCGTTGTTGACCGTCGCGACCTCGATTCCCATGGACGCCAAACCCGTATTGCGTTTTTCATCGTGAATGCGCCCGCCGCGAGACGAATAGCCCTGCTCACCGTTGTATTCCAGGTCAAACCGGGCTGCTTCCTGATGGGCATCGCAAACCGCATACGGCATCCCCGAGATCGCCTGCGCTCGGTCGTTGAACTCGATCTTGTGGTCGGTCTTAAAGGGACCGCAGGCAAATCCGCCATAGGAAAACGGAAGCGAAAACATGGCAAGCATGATGCATTCCATGGGTGAGCGCAGGTTTTCCGACAGAAAGGGGCACAGCCGCCGCAGCTGCTTGGCCGCGCTCCCCTTGCATGCCGCAAGGTAATCTGCCAGGCGATCGGGCGTCAGCACTGGCTCTACCTCAAAGTAGCCCACATCTGACGGCTGGTCCTTATCCTTTGCAAGCCTGTTCACGGTAGGCGAGCTGTAGGGAGGCAAATACTGCCCGCGATCGCTCAGCGAAATCTTGGAGCACAGCTCCTGGGCCAGGGCAAATGCCTGGATACAGCCGACTTCGCGCGCAACGGCGGCACAGAGGGCCTCGGGAGACAAGCTGTACACCCCCGGCTCCACCTCCAAAATCGAAGCGTCCGGCAGGCCTGTAGAACAAACGGACCAGCTTGCACCAGGCATGCGGCGACGCTGCTTTGCAGACCCCACCAGTAGGCACAGGTCTTCTTGAACCTCGCCACTCACGACCCCGATCCTCACCAAATCGGGAAGATAGATGTCCTCGGCCGAGGGCGACGATGCGCGCAGCACACGGCACTCTTCATCGGGAGCGAGGTCCCTCCAACTGATGTAACCCATTTGTCGGCGCTCGGCGCGCATCATGCGCAGCGCCGAGGCGCCAGTCAGGATTACAGAGGCCGCCAGTTGCTCGCTTGTCGGCTCGATGCGTCGCGCTATCTTCACTGCCACAAAACCACCCCTACCAAACGCGTGCGATAGCGAGGCCATCGACGGCCGCGGCACCGGCACGTTTGAGCTCCGCCGAGGCTGCTGCCATGGTCGCGCCCGTGGTAATGACATCATCGATGAGCAGCAGACGGCGGCCGCGCACATCCTCGACCGTCTCGTACACGCCCCGGGCATGCTCCCGGCGCTCATCGCGGCCGAGCTCTCGCTGGTCACCATGACCGTATTTGACCAGGGCGTCCAGCAACGGGACACCCGAAAGATCGCAAAACGAGCGCGCAATTGCTTCCATATGGTCGAATCCACGCCGCCGAAACGCCGCCGCAGTCGCGGGCACAAACACCACCGCGTCCGCACCGGACAGCACACCGCCGTAGCGATCGGGGGCTGCCGCCTGGGCATGCAAGACGGTGTCGTAGAATAGCTCCGCCAGATACGGTGCCAGACGGCGCTCGCCCGCATCCTTGTACGCCTTGATGATGCGCGGCAGCGGATGTGCGTAGACGGCACACGCCAGACAGCGATCGAGCGCCTCGGCCATTGCCGAAGACGCGCTCTCGACCGAGCACTCGGTGCACAGCAAATCCCCAAACGGGGCACCACATCGGATGCAGCTATGGCACGGGTCGATGAGCGCGAGCGATGCCAGACAATCCTGGCAGATCAGCGCACCGGAGCGCTCGCAGCCGGCGCATCGCGTGGGCGACAACGCCTCGAGCGCCTCGTATGTCACGTGCTCGGCAAGCGGTAGCAATTCGTCCGCAAACGGTAGGACGCCTGCGCCCTGCAAGCGAGTCAATACGTTCAGATGTCTCTTCATGACACAACCCTCCCTACGCGAAGGCGAAGGGAGGGTTGTCGGTGTAGAGCCATGATACCCAGAGGTGCTGGGGTCAGGCGGGTTACATCCGCTTACGGACGTTATTCGCCGGCAGGCGGTTGCGGTACGGACGAGGTGCGGGTCGAGCCTTCGCCACCGTCCTGGCGCGGCTTGCGGGAGCGACGGCGACGGCGACGCTTTTGACCCTGGTCGGTCGAGCCCTCGCCGCCGCGATCCTCACGCGGTTCGCACTCGTCGCGAGCGCCGCCGTGCGAAGCCTTGGCGGCAGCTCCTCCGCCATCGCCGGGGCGACGGCGCGTGACCTTGACTTCGCCATCCGAAACCTGATCGGCCACAGAAGGAATCGAGGGTTTCTGCTGCGCGCCCGAGGAATGGCGACGACGCGGACGTGACGCGCGCTCCTCCTCGCCACGCGGCTTGCCAGCCTTGTCGGCAGGCGCGTCGGAGGCCGAGGCGCCCTTGGGAGCGGCACCGGCCTCGCGAGCAGCTGCGGCGCGGAAGGCGTCCTCGCGCTCCTCGCTCGACAGGTGACGGCGACGACGGCGCGTGGGGTTCATGCCACCGCCGCGATTTTGCTGCTGGGGCTGCTGAGCCTCGCGCTCGCGGGAAGCGTTCTTACCCGCGGCCTCGCCATTGTCGACGGACGCCGTGCGCTTGCGGCGGCGACGGCCATCGGCTGCTCCCTCGGTCTCGGGCGCCTCGGCCTTGCCGCGGCCCTTTCCACGGCCACGGCCCTCGCCCTGGCCCTGAGCGGTGCGAGCATCGGATTCGGCATCGCGACGACGGCGCTTGGGCATCGATGTGCCGGCCAGACGATCGGCGCTCGACAGGCCATCGCCCACGTCGACGCCGTTTTCGCGATCGAGTTCCATGAGCGCCAGACGCATCTCGGGCAACTCGATGCGCTCGAGCACGTCGCGCGTCACGCAGTCGGGGCGGCAGTTGCAGCCCTGCTCGGCGGCCTTCTTTTTGCAACCCTCCGAGCACGTCATATCGGCCAGGTTGACCTTAAAGACTTTGCCGTTCTCCAGGCGCAGCACCAGCTGCTCACGCGGCGTGTCATATTCCTGGATGCGCGCCTTGCCAAGCGGCGTATCGATAAGCGTCTTCTTTTTGGGCGCGCGGCTCTTAAAGTCCTTGTACGCCTCGAACTCGTAGCGCAGGCAGCACATCAGGCGGCCGCAGACGCCACTAATCTTGGACGAGTTGAGCGGCAGGTCCTGCTCCTTTGCCATGCGGATCGAAACCGGCTCAAACTGTCCGCCAAAGCGCGTGCAGCAGAGCTCCTGGCCGCACTGGGCATAGCCGCCCACCAGGCGGGTCTCGTCGCGCACGCCGATCTGGCGCATGTCGACACGAATGTGCAGCGTCGAGGACAGGTCCTTGACGAGCTGACGGAAATCGACGCGCTCCTCGGCCGCAAAGTAGAACACAGCCTTCTCGCCGCCAAACAGGTACTCGACGCCGACCGGCTTCATCTCGAGGTCGAGCTCTTTGACCAGACGACGGAAATCGACCATGGCCTCGTCGCCCTGGATGGCCAGGTCGTCGGCAAGCTGCAGGTCGATGTCGCTCGCCACGCGCAGCACGGGCTTGAGCGGCTGGCCGATCTCATCTTGCGGCACCTCGAAGGGATCGGCCGTGACCAGGCCGATCTCGGTTCCGCGCTCGGTGGAGCAAATGGCATAATCGGCCTCGAGGATATCCAGATCCTGCGGATCAAACCACAGGTCGCGCGAGGCGTAGGTAAACTTAACGGGTACGACTAACGGCATTTCAGTGCCTTCCTGATATCGAACAGCATGACCTCGATGGCCAGCTGGGGAGTAACGTTTCTGGCGATGTTGCGCTCGGCGGTCGCGACCGCCTCGAGCGCCCGGGTGGCACCCGCAACATTCGTCGCGGCGGCAAGCCGCCCGATCGTGTCGCGCACGTCTTCGTTCACGACGTCGGCCGCCTCGTCCTGAAGTGTCAGCAGCACGTCGCGCATGAGCGTCCGCGCGCTCGCCAGCGCTTCCATGATACCCGAACGCTCGCGCGCGTTGAGTTCGCGCTTGTTGCGGTCCTCAAGCTGCTTCAATGCTCCACGCGACAGGTAGTCGGCGTTTTGCTCGAGCACCTTTTCCTGTGTGGACTTGACCTCGGCGAGCGGCGCCTTAACGGCGACGATGAGCGACTTGGCGCGGCTGAGCACATCAGCCTCGTCGGCAGCGATGAGCGAATCGATGGCGCGGACCATTTGGCGGCGAGCATCCTGGCGCTCGGCACTCTTAAGGAACTCGATGCCGCGTGTGGGGCTTCCCGCCACGGCGACCGCCATGCGGCAACGCGCGAGATCCTGACCCGTCGCGCGGCTCACGGCCTGCGCGGCCACGGTGGGCGACACCAGCCGAAACGGCACGCACTGACAGCGGCTCACGATGGTGGGCAACATCACGTCTGCCGAGGTGCCCAACAAGATGAACATAACGCCCTCGGGCGGCTCCTCGAGTGTCTTGAGCAGCGCGTTGGCGGTGTTAGCGCGCAGTTGCTCGGCACGATCGATGATGTAGACCTTGGCCTTGGCACGGATGGGCGCCAGCGGCACGTCATCGAGCAGCTCGCGGGTCTGGGCAATGAGGTAGCCTGTGGCGCTCTCGGGCGTGTAATAGTGCACGTCAGGATGCGTATGCCGAGCAACGCGTACGCAGCTGTCGCATGCTCCGCAGCCGTCCTGCTCGCACAGGAAGGCCTGGGCGAGCGCCCATGCGGCATCGAGCTTGCCGGCACCGGGAGCGCCCAAAAACAGGTAGGCGTGCGATGCGCGGCCGCTGGCGACGGCGTTGGTCAAAAAATCGCGAACGCGCTCTTGGGTGTCGAGCTTGGCCAGCAGGCTTGCCTGAGCGGGGGCCATGTTACTCGGCCTCCTTGGCAAGCGCGGCGGCGACAGCATCTTGCGAAATGACGAGACCGTACGCGCGAATCTGCTCGACCGTCTTCTCGAAGACTTCCTCGACGGTCGCAGTGGCGTCGATGAGCTTTACGCGGTTTGGCTCCTCGGCAGCAATGGCGCAAAATCCCTGGTAAACACGCTCCTGGAATGTCATGCCTTTTGCCTCCATGCGATCTGCCGCGCCACGGGCTGCCATGCGTAGCGCCGCCTGCTCGGGCGTGATGTGGTAGACGAGCGTGAGCGCCGGGTGTGTTCCCGCGACGGCCAGGTTATTGGCATCGCACACTATCTGGCGATCGAGGCCGTCGGCAAATGCCTGGTAGCAGGTCGTGGAATCGTAGAAGCGGTCGCACAGGACCACCTTGCCGGCCGCGAGGGCGGGAGCTATGACCTCGTGCACCAACTGAGCGCGCGCCGCCTCGTAGAGCAGCAACTCGCAGGTGTCGCCCATCGCCGTATTGGCGGGGTCGAGCAGCAGAGCGCGGATCTTTTCGCTGATGGCGGTGCCGCCCGGCTCGCGCAGGCTCACAACCTGGTAGCCAGCGAGTTCGAGCGCGCGGGCAAGCAGACGCGCCTGCGTGGACTTGCCGGCACCATCGACGCCCTCGAGCGTGATAAAGCTATGTTGAGCGGGCTCAAAAGCCATGAGCGCAGCCCCTTCCTATAAGGCGCGTAAATGCAGATATATCAACCAAGCCATGATACCCCAGGGGCAGGCGCGCCCCAAATCGGGCCTAGTCATTGGGTAGTCATTGGGGACGCTCTTAAATGACTAGGCGACAGCTAGGGACGTTCCTAAAGTGCCGGCAGAAAAGGAACGTCCCTAGCTGCCGACTTTTTTGAGCACTGGGTATAATCGTCGTATTGATTTGAAATGTGGCGAAAGGAGTGGCAATGTCTCGGTATTGCGCCTCGTGCGGCAAACTTCTTGCAGATGATGCCAAGTTCTGCACCTCATGCGGTGCACCCGTTGAGCAGACAACCGCAAGCAATGGCCAACCCGCGTTTGAGCAGACCGGCTTCCTCGATACGCCGCAAGCTAAGCCGGACGACCCCCTCGCCTATCGCCCCGACCCTGCCGCCAGCCCCGCAGCGGTCGAAACGACGCAGCGCATACCCGTCGCGGACACCCCGCCCCAACAGCAACCGGCATCTACGTACGCGCCTGATTCACCGCAGGCCCCCGCCGCCAAAAAGAGCAGCACCAAGGCGCTTATCGCCGTTATCGTTGTGCTCGTGGCAATTATCATCGCCTTGGTCATCTTTTTTGTGATCAAGCCTTTCGACAACGCCGCCACGCAAACGACTGCCGAGATTACTAAGCTGCACCATGATGTTGACGATGATGACCTCAAGCCTCTCGACGACCCCAATAGCCTTTTTGACGATGACGACGATGATGACGAGGATGGCAGCCAGGCGACCCTCTCCGAGCAAAACCTCTACCGTCGCCTGAGCGAATACTACGACCTGCTCGAAGATCTCGATAACCAGGTCCGTGCCTGCGCAGAGGCGTTCAATGGCGGTTATCTGGAAGAGGACCGTACCGCCCGTCAAAATCTCGCCGACGTCGCCGAGCGCACGGAAGACACCATCGAGCAGTACTACGATATCGTCGAGGACCTGGACGTCCCCACAAGCTCTAAGAACTACAGCTCGTGGAAGGACATCATTGCTCTGTACGACGACCTGGATCACCGCATCGATGCGATCTGCGATGCCTGGGAGATCAGCTTAAAGTACGCAAAGCCCGCGGACCATAAGAACGAGATCGTGGCGCCGCTGTCGCGCGACAACGTGGCGGGCACCAATGACAATAAGTACCGCCTAGACTTTGAGGAGCGCTATCCCGGCGCCAAACCCGTCGAAGTGAACTAACGCCTTGTCGTTTCCGAGCCGGCAGTTAGGGACGTTCCTAAACTGCCGGCAGAAAAAGGAATGTCCCTAACTGCCGGTCAAAAAACGAGCGAGGATCATGGGACCCTCGCTCGTTTTTTGGGCAATGTTTCGACTGCGCCGTTACTTGTCGGCGGCTGCTTTCTTGGCAGTCGACTTCTTCGCGGTCGACTTCTTGGCGGCAGTGGCTTTCTTAGCCGTGGCCTTCTTTGCCGTCGAAGTCTTCTTCGTCGTGCTCGCCTTGGTCGTGGTCTTGCGGCCGCGGGCGGGCTTCTTCTCCTTGGTCGGGCAGTCCATGTTCACGCAGATGCGCCACGGGCCGCGCGCGGTGTTGACCACCACGATGGGAGCGCCGCACTCGGGACAGGTCTCGCCTGTCGCCTCGAGCTTGCCACGCGCCGGCAGCGGATAGCTCACGCCGCAATCGTCATAGTTGGTGCAGCGGATAAAACGCTTGCCGCTCTTCTCGCTCTTGTGCGCAATCAGATCGCCATGGCGTCCGGCCTCGGCACACACCTTGCACTCGCCCACCTTAAGGTCGGGCTCGTAGTTGGTGGGGCATGTGGGGTTCACGCAAATCTCGAAAGCCTTTTGGCGGAACGGCTGACACTTAATGCGCGGCGCACCGCACTCGGGGCACACGGCGGCCTCGCCCTCTAGCGGGCTCACCTTGACGCCACTCGGCACCGGATAGGTCACGTCGCAGTCGGGCCATCCCATGCAGCCGATAAAGCTGCCGCGGGTCTTGGCACTCGTCTTCATAACCAAGTCCTTGCCGCACTTGGGGCAGGCGCCCACGCGCGCATCGGCCGTGACGGCGTCGCTGATGGCGTCGCCCAGCTCCTGCGTATGCTTGAGCAGCTCGTCGAGCACGCCGGCCAGCAGCGCGCGCGAGTGCGTCACGACATGCTCTTCGGTGTCCTCGCCGCGCTCCACACGGGTCATATCGCCATCGAGCTCGCTGGTCATATCGGGGCTCGTGATGCGCGGGGCAAACTGCGTCAGTGCGTCGATGATGGCGATGCCCAGCTGACTCGGCTCCACGGGATCATTTTTGAGATAGCGCACGGCATACAGGCGCTCGATGATGCTCGCGCGCGTTGACTTGGTACCCAGGCCGCGCTTTTCCATCTCCTGCACGAGCTTGCCCTGGCTGTAGCGCGCGGGCGGCTCGGTCTGCTTGGCCTCGAGCTTAATGTCGAACACGTCGACCGTATCGCCCTGCTCAAGCGGCGGAATCTGCTCGTCGCGCTTGAGTCCATACGGGTACGCCTCACGGAAGCCGGGGGTCACGAGCACGTCGCCCGAGGCCACGAACGGCTCGCCGTTCACGTCGAGCTCGAGCTTGGTGTTCTCGATGGTCGCGGGACCCATGAGCGTTGCCAGGAAGCGACGGGCGATGAGGTCGTAGAGCTTGCGCTGGCCACCGTCGAGCGTGGACGGATCGCCCTCGCCCGTAGGATAGATAGGCGGGTGGTCGGTGGTCTCGACCTTGCCGCGCGTGGGCTTCATGGGACCGGCGAGCACCTTTTTGCATACGGGCGCCAGCGCCGGGTTGATCTTTGCCAGGTCGCTCACCACGGCGCCCAGATCGAGCGTCGCAGGGTACACGGTATTGTCGACACGCGGGTAGCTGATGAGACCGGCCATGTAGAGGGACTCGGCGATGCGCATGGTACGCGCAGGTGAGATGCCCTCGGCTGCGGCGGCAGCCTGCAGCGAGGTGGTCGCAAACGGCGTGGGCGGCTGCTGCTTGCGCGAACGCTTGGTCACCGCGGCGACGGTTGCCGTCGCAACGCCGTCGACATGGCCGTACGCCGCCTCAGCAGCATCCTTGTCGGTAAAGCGCGCCGTCTTGTGCGCAATCTTAAAGCGGTCGTCCTCGGCAGCACCCTGTGCGGCGCCCATGCCGCGGATCTGCCAATAGTCCTCGGGCACAAACGCCATGCGCTCGCGCTCGCGCTCGACCACCAGGGCAAGCGTCGGCGTCTGCACACGGCCGGCAGAGCGCACGTTACCAAAGCCGCCAAACTTGGCGAGCGTCAGGTAGCGCGTGAGCACCGCACCCCAAATGAGGTCGATGTGCTGGCGGCTCTCGCCGGCGTCGGCCAGATTCTGGTCGAGCGAGACGAGATTATCGAAGGCCTGCGTGATCTCGGCCTTGGTAAACGAAGAGTACTGGGCGCGGGCAACCGGCAAGTCCGGCGCCACCTCGCGCACCTTGTTAAGGGCGTCCGAACCGATTAGCTCGCCCTCGCGATCGAAGTCCGTGGCGATAATGACGCTATCAGACTTTTTAGCGAGGTTCTTGAGCGAACGAATGAGTTCCTTCTCGGCCGGTAGCTTAATGACGGGCGCCCAGGTGAGGTAAGGCAGGCTCTCGAGTTTCCAGCCCTTGATTGAGATGCCATCGGCAAGAAACGGCTTGCGCTTGGTGTCGTAGGGCGGACGCGCCAGGCCATCGGGTATGTCGGCCGGCAGCATCTCGCCGTCCTCGGTGACCGAATACCAGCCCAGCTTTTTATCGAACAGCACGCTGTCGCAAAAATCGGGCGCTAGGATGTGACCGGCAAGGCCGATGGTCACGCACTCCTCGCCCTTCCACTCAAAACGGTAGATGGCGGTGTTGTACACCTTGTCCTTTTTGGGCTTGCCCGTGGACAGACGCTCGGCGATCTGACGCGCGGCGTCGTTTTTCTCGGCGATGATGAGCTTCAAAAGAGGCTCCTATCTCGTATCTCTGCGGCTACGCCCGCCCGTATGGCGGCCGACTTACGCCCTTGCTTGCTCAATCTGCCCGATGAGCCAATCGCACCAGGCATCCATGCCCTCGCCCTTGCGCGCGCTCACGGCAAACCGCGGCGCCTGCGGATTGAGGTCATCGAGTGTCTTAGTATACCTATCCATGTCAAAATCGAAAGCCGGGGCCACGTCGACCTTGTTGAGCAGCTGTGCGCCGGCGTGTTGGAAGATGCCCGGGTACTTGACGGGCTTGTCGTCGCCCTCGGGCACCGAGAGGATCATGATAGACAGGTTCTCGCCCAGGTCAAAGTCGACTGGGCAGACCAGGTTGCCCACGTTTTCGATAAAGATGACGTCGATGTTTTCCAGACCCACAGCCTGGTCGAAGGCGTCAACGGCCTCCATGATCATGTTGCCCTCGAGGTGGCACAGGCCGCCCGTGTTGATTTGGATGGCGGGCATGCCGGCTTCCTTCATGGTGATGGCGTCGACGTCCGAGGCGATATCGCCCTCGATGACGGCGCAGCGCAAGCCGGCCTTGTCGCGCAGGCGCTCGTTGGTGCCCAGAATCGTAGTGGTCTTGCCCGAGCCAGGGCTCGACAGCACATTGATCACATAGGTGCCTGTCTCATTAAATCGCTGACGCAGCTGATCTGCCAGGCGCTCGTTGCGCGACAGGATCGGCGACGCGATATCAATCGTTTTCTCGGCCATACTTAGCGCTCCTTACTTTAGCCCCTTTGTACCCTGTCCCCAGGTGGCTGGCGGGTTAATCGTCGGGGGTTTCGATTTCGATACTGGCGATGTCGAGCTCGCGGCCGTGCAGCAGACGCACGTTGGCGCCGCCACACTGGGGACAGCGGCAATGGAAGCGGTCGTGCTCAAAGACCTCGCCGCAGTCCAGGCACTCGCTTTGTGGATGGACTTCCTCCACAGCAAGCTCGCAGCCGCGCGTGAGCGGGTCCTCGTCGCGAAACGTCTCCCAGGCAAAGTCGAGCGCCTCGCGCACGACCTCGGTCATATCCCCGATACGCAGCGTCACCAAAACGGCGCGCGAGGCCCCCGCCCCACGCGCCGCGCGAATCACTGTATCGAGTATGCCGTTGACAATGCCAACTTCGTGCATACCGTTTTACTCCTCGTCGTCCTCGTCGTCCGAGAACAGGTCCAGACGGCTCACAAACAAGCCCTCCTTGCCCTCGCGCGCGGTAATGACCACACGGGCGATGGCGAGCGAAATCTCGTAGAGCGAGAGCAGGGCGCCATACATGAGACCCAGCGTAACGGGCGAGCCGTCGGGCGTGATCACAGCCGAACCCACGAGCAGGCCAACGTATACATAACGCCAGGCACCGCGGAAAGCAGCGTAGGACACGATGTGGAAGACGGACAGATAGAAGATGATGAGCGGCAGCTCAAACGCCACGCCAAAGCCGATCATAAAGAGCAGCTCCATGTTGACGTAGTTCTCCAGATCGGGCAGTGCCGTAGCGACGGCCGAGGTCTCGCCGATGAGCCACTCAAAGCCCGCAGGAATGATGATGAAGTAGCAGAAGATGGCACCCAGGAAGAACAGCACCGTCGAGGCGAGCACCGTGGGCACGACCCACTTGCGCTCGTTGGGGCGAAGCGCCGGCAGGAAAAACGCCAGAATCTGCCAGATGATCATGGGCGTGCACATGACAACGGCCATCTTGATGGCCAGCGAAAAGCGCAAACCAAAGCCACCGAGCGTGGTGGTGATGTAGAACTTACCGTCCGGCACAAAAGAGCGGATGGGGTCTTCCAGGATGTCGAGCACCACAGGCGTGGCGAAATACAGCACGATAGCGGCGGCAAACACCGACACGACCACGATGGTCAGGCGGCGACGGAGCTCTCCCAGGTGATCGAAGAGCGGCATTCGCGCAGGTCCGATAGGCATTACTCATCGCCTCCCTTCGGGGCGTCGGCGTCAGCAGCGTCGTCCTCGGCCTCGAGCTCGCGAGCGAGCTGGTCGACGACGGCCTTGCGCTTACGGGGACGACGGGCGTAGAGGTCAGCCGTCGTGGGCTCTGCCGGCTCGGGCTCGGGCTCCGGCTCTGCAGCTGGCTCGGGTTCGACGGCGGCAGCAGCAGGCTCGGCCTTGGCGGGCTCGGCGCTCTCGGCCTCATCAGCAGCGCCTTCGCCCTCGGTGGCACCCTCGCTCGCAGCCTTCTCGGCGGCAAGGCGGGCACGGCGCTCGGCAAAGGTCTCCTTCTTTGCGGGTGCAGCCGTCCCGGCGGCATCCTCGTCCGCATCGGAATCGTCATCGACGGCAGCCTTCTTGGGCTTGACCGGGGCCGACGCGGCTTCGCTTACCGGATCGATGATCTCGGACTGAACAACGGCCGTCATCTTTTCCTGCGTCTCGCGGAACTGACGGATGGCACGGCCGATCGTGCGGCCCATCTGCGGGAGCTTATCCGGGCCAAACAGCAAAAAGCCGAAGACCACGATGATCGCGAGCTCACCCTCTCCAATACCAAACACACATACCTCCAAGGCTCGATGTGAGTCGAGCCCGCACCGCGCCATTCGGCCGGAACTCGTCTATTCATTCGGTCAAGTATAGCGCCCGGACGCCAAAACGTCCGAGCGCATCACAAACATATGCCAAACGGCACGCCCTTTTGGGGGCAAAGATTATGCCGCCGTGATCGAAATCTCCTGGTCGACGCCCAGCAGCTGAACCACGCGCATCACCTGGGGCTGCACATTAGTGCAGCTAAAGCGCTTACCGTGGTCGACCGCGTGGTGCGCGGCGCCCACGAGCACGCCAATGCCCGTCGAATCGATGTAGCTCACCTGGGCAAAATCGAGCTCAACGGCCTCAGTGGGCTGCTCGAGCGCCAGGTCGATAGCATTGCGCAGGCTATCAGCGTTAGAGATATCGATCTCGCCGGTTACCTTAATGGTGTAGATCTCCGGCGTGGGGTTGGTGGAAATACCCAAATCCATGTATACGCTCCTTTACGTATCGAAAGTGCGGATAGTACGGGAAGCCGCGCGTTAGGCGCGCTCGGCACGCGCAAGCTCGGCAGCGACGAGCTTGACGGCCAGCACCAGCACATCGAGCGCAGCCTCTAGGTCCTCGACCGTGGGATAGCTCGGCGCGATGCGGATGTTGGTGTCGCGCGGATCCTTGCCATAGGGCCAGGTGGCACC
>CABVAS010000003.1 GCA_902496375.1 uncultured Collinsella sp. | reverse complement strand
CGCATCTGATGGTGTCGACGTCAATGGTATACGGGTGCACCATCGACGTCTTCAATACAGAAGATATCAGTGCGGAATGTCCGCGAAGGTCAGCCCTCAGATCCTGCTACGACTACGCCCTCGGATTGTGCGGGCTGATGAAGAACGTGGTTGTGGGGGCCTTTTGTCCCCTTCGCTGTTTCGCGGCTTTGCCGCGAAACCTCGCGCCACTTTGGGGATGGATGGAGGTTTTGGCCGTTGCTGCCTTCTGTCCCCGTGCTTTGGGACTGGGTGCCTTTTTGGAGCGCTTCTTTATTCCTTATGCTGGATGAAATGCCCCATGTTTTTGTAAGGGTGCATACTCGTCTTATCAATGCATAGAATCTCGTATAGTGCGAGTAAGATATTACGCTGCCTGTTTTGTGTTTAGCAAAGATA
Organism: uncultured Collinsella sp.; assembly: GCA_902496375.1. Lineage (GTDB taxonomy): Bacteria > Actinomycetota > Coriobacteriia > Coriobacteriales > Coriobacteriaceae > Collinsella. The sequence goes on along the minus strand of CABVAS010000003.1, from coordinate 33,120 downwards.
TAGTTTGCATAATCTGGTCTAATCCCTGCTCTATTAAAATAAAGTTGCACGTAAATGACGTAGATATGCTTGAGCTGGGATTCTTTACGCTGAGCGGGTAAAAGCGACCGTTCACCGTTCAACTGTTTTCAAAATGAATAAAATGAGCGATAAAGAGAATATAAACCTTAATAAACTCGCGTATCGCACGGGCGCGGGTTATTAATGGGTTGTAGGCCTTTTACAGAAAGGATTCCAGCAATGTCTAAGCCTCTTGGCAAGCCCGACCGTATCGTCGTCGCCCTTGGCGGCAACGCCCTCGGCAACAACCCCGTCGAGCAGATCGAGGCCGTGAGCAACACCGCCCACGCTCTCCTCGGCCTGATCGAGCAGGGCAACGAGATCATCATCACCCACGGCAACGGCCCGCAGGTCGGCATGATCCAGAACGCCTTCGCCGCTGCCCACGACGCCATCGGCACCCCCGAGATGCCGCTGCCCGAGTGCGGCGCCATGTCCCAGGGCTACATTGGTTATCACCTGCAGCAGGGCATCGGCCGCGAGATGCACAAGCGCTATAAGCGTTGGCACGCCGCCACCGTCGTCACCCAGATCGAGTGCGACCCGGACGATCCCGCGTTCAAGAACCCGACCAAGCCGATCGGCCCCTTCTACACCGAGGAGCAGGCCAAGGAGTTCATGGCCGAGGATCCCTCCAAGGTCTTCGTCGAGGATTCCGGCCGCGGCTGGCGTCGCGTCGTCGCTTCCCCCGATCCCAAGAAGATCGTCGAGGCCGACTCCATCCTCAACCTGCTCGATAACGAGTTCATCGTCATCGCCTGCGGTGGCGGCGGCATCCCCGTCGTCCGCGACTACGAGAACAAGGGCTGCTACAAGGGCGTCCCCGCCGTCATCGACAAGGACCTGGGCGGCGAGCTGCTGGCCGAGGACTGCGACGCCGACGTCCTGTTCCTGCTGACCGCCGTTGAGCATGTCGCCATCAACTTTGGCAAGCCCAACCAGGAGGAGCTCGAGGACCTCACCGCCGACGAGGCCGAGCGCCTGGCCGACGAGGGCCAGTTCGGCAAGGGTTCCATGGAGCCCAAGGTCCGCGCTGCCATCAAGTTCGCCCGTTCTCGCAAGGGCCGCACCTGCATCATTGGCGCTCTGGACAAGGCCGCCGAGACCATGGCCGGTCTCTCCGGTACGCGCATCCACGAGTAGCCTCTACTCCATTGCCTCTCTCGTGGGCGCCGGGCAAGGCGCCCGCAAACTAGCCTCTCTTCATGAGCCCCGCGGTCCGCTCCGACTGCGGGGCTTTTGCTATTCACCTAGTCATCGGGGACGTTCTTAAACGACTAGTCAAAAGGGGCACTCTTGCCGCGAGCAGGTACGGCACCTGGGGATTTACGACTAAGAGGCTAGTACGTCAGATCGTGAGTTGCCTGAAACCAAACGACGACACCTAAGACACGAAGGCGATGCCTGTCCAGAGTGATGTTGGGTTCTTCTGTCAAATAGGAATACGTTGACAGCGCAATCGTATTCCCTCGGATTTCATATCGCCGAATAACTATGGCCGATGCGTCTACCATCGCAACGACGGTGCATCCGTTCCACGGTTTAGCAACAGGATCGACCAGCAGAACGCAGCTTTGCGGATAGCAGCGTGACATGCTGCTGTTGTTCATCTGAACTAGAAAGCCTCCCGGGTGCCTTTCGAGAACGGGTCCTGGAACGAAGGTGTGCCCACTTTTCTTTAGGCTAAAGCCACCGTTGAAGCGTACGATTTTATAGATCCCGCATTCTTCGTTTTGGGCTACGGTCGGGCTTTTCTCAGGCCGCGTGCTTAAGCCGGCAGAGGCAAGGCCGCTATTACTTGCGGCGAGCTCATCAAACGTTACATCAAAAAGCTCGGTCAGCTTATCGAGAGTCGACACCTTGACGGCGGTGTGTCCACGTTCCCAACGACATACTGTTTCTTTGGTAACGCCGAGCATGTCGGCAAATTGCTGCTGCGTTAAGCCTTCGCGGGTTCTAAGGCATTTAATGTTATCCCCTTGGGCCATGTTATTCATCACGCCTAAGTGGCAAGCACAAACAGTTGGGCCCGCCAAAGCCGTTTGTCAGCTCGTGTATGGAAATGGGAACAAGATCGATTCCGGCCTGTTCAAGAGCAGCGTTCGTCGCTTGATTCTCTTCATAGACACAGACTTTGCCCGGTCGGAGGCACAGCACACTGGCTGCGTTATTCGTGCACTCTTTTTCTGCCAAATTGGGATTAGATCCACCGCAGGGAATAAAACGAAGCTCGGGTATGCCGAGCGCGGCGGCCAGTGCCTCCTTGACTCCTTTTTCGACGGCGTGAATCTGGCAGAGATTCTCTGCTCGATTTCGCGTAATCTGATAAGAGCGAGATTCCGCGAGTAGCTGGGGGTCGACAACAAAAGTATCGTAGTCGACCCGGCTTAGGTACGTATCAAGATGGATACACAGGCTCCGCTCGGGTACCTCAATTGCCCATACGGCGTCGATGCTCGAGTCGGGATTCCACAGGAGGGTACGAGCGAGCATATCGATGGCTGCAGATTCGGTTCTCTGAGAGATGCCGACTGCGACATTATGAGCATCAAGATTGATGATATCGCCCCCTTCAATATGGAAGGTCGAATCGTGACGATAAAACGAGGGCGTGTCCTTGAAATTGGGATGGTATTTAAAAATCGTTTGGTAGAGCGCTACTTCGCGATTGCGCTCGGGCCAATACATGTGGTTGAAGGAGATGCCGGAGCCGATGGTGCTTACCGGGTCGCGCACGAACCACATGGTGTTTAATGGACTTACGAGCAGCTCGTCAGGGGCATAGGCCTCGCCGGTTAATTCGGCGAGTCTGTCCCCGCCGTCGAAGCAGTATGTAACTTGCCCGTGGCGGATGCCGCCAATCGATGCCGAGACGAGCTCCTGCGCCGATCGGGTGTGTTCAAGATGCTCGCGGACTGCTTGCTGCAACTCGGCGCCAATTGCGCCGCATTCATCGACAAAGGAATCGACAAAAGATGCTCGAGCTTCGGGGCATGAGTCAAGCGCTTCTATAAGAAGTTGGTCGAGATACAGAACCTCTACGTCTTCATGCTCGAGCACTGAGGTATAGGCATCACACTCAGCTAGGGCTCTATCCAAGTCAAATAGGCTGCTCGATGGTCTTAGGCTAAAAACTTGGCCAAAATGGCCTTCGGGATAGTTTTGGGTTTCGATACCGGGTCGATATAAAAGGGCCTGTTTAAGCTTACCGATTTCGCTGGTGACATGAATTGGCATTAGAACGCTCGCTTTAATTCGGATGATGACTGATGTCAATTATCGTTCTGCTGGGAGAAGTTTAAGTGAGTATGTTGTGGGTATCGGTGGACGGCTTAAGCTCTTGATTGAAAGTCACCAATTGATAAAAAATATCAATTTAGTTCGATAATTGAGCTTATATATCAACTAAAGCCCGTCTGCCTTCTAATACTATCCATTCGCATAAATATCTAATGTCAACTGGCGTGAAAACCGAATAATAAGGTTGCCGGCGAAAAGCTCGTATCGAAAACCTGCAAACTAAAGGAGGCATAATGGCCGAAGTGCAAAAGAAACGTGGGCTACGAATTCCGCACGTCTACACCATTATCTTCATTCTCATGGTGTTGACCGCAGCTCTTACGTGGATCGTTCCCTCCGGCTCGTTTGAGAGGCAGGAGCTCAACGGACGCGAGGTCACTGTTGCTGGAACATATGAGTCCGTTGAAAAGGTTTATGCGGACGAAGACGGCGCTGAGGTTGACCTGAAGCAAGGCCTGTTCGATGTGCTCGAGGCTCCTGCGGTGGGAATTCAGCAGGCAGTTGAGGTCGTTGCCTTTATTCTGATTGTCGGCGGATCCTTTCAGGTCATTACTGCCACTGGAGCTATCACCAGCGGCGTGGCGCGCATCGTTAAGAAGTTCAAGAGTAAAGACATCCTGATTATTCCGATTTTGATGGCGGTTTTTGCGCTGGGCGGTAGCACGTTCGGCATGGCGGAGGAGACCCTTCCATTTTTTGCCATCTTGCTGCCGATTGTTATGGCTATGGGATATGACTCCATTACGGCCTTTATGATCGTGTTCGTTGGCGCCCGTATTGGCTATATCGCATCGACGGTCAACCCCTTCAATGTTTTGATTGCTCAGGGAATTCTGAATATCCAGGGTAATCCCCAGCTCTGGCTTCGCGTTGTTGCCCTTGTTGTGCTGACCGCCATCGCTATTGCCTGGGTCGTGTTGTACGCTCGAAGGGTGAAGAAGAACCCCGAGTCCTCGATTGCTTACGCTGATGATATCGAGAAGCGCAAAGAGCATGCATCAAATGACGAGCTGCTCGAAGCCGATTTCACCGGGCGCCAGAAGGCCGTAATCATCGTATTCGTGCTTGGAATCGTCGCCATTGTCTGGGGTCTTGTCACCCAGGGCTGGTATATGAACGAGATCTCTGCAGTCTTTATGGCTATGGCGCTCCTGTCTGGCATCGTATCGGGCATGAGCGAGAAGGAGATTGCTACAGAGTTTGTTAAGGGTTTGGGCGACTTTGTTTTCTCTGCGGTCGTGGTCGGTCTTGCTCGAGGCATTTTGGTTATCGCCAACGATGGCTTGATTATCGATACGGTCCTAAACGCTCTTGCGACTGGCCTTGCCGGAATCCCCCCTGTTCTCTTTACCAGCATTTTGTATGTCGTTGACAACTTGCTTTCGATTCTGGTTCCCAGCTCTTCGGGCATCGCGGCGCTCACCATCCCCATCTTTGGGCCTCTGGTTGAGCTCATGGGGCTAAATCCAGAAGCTGCGGTTACTGGCCTTTCGATGGGATCTGCAGCGATGTCGCTGATTTCCCCCACCAGCGCAATGCTTGTCGCCGGTCTTGGTGTTTGCAAGATCTCTCTTGGCCAGTGGTGGCGAGTTTCCTGGAAGTTCTTCCTTGTGGTCAGTGCGGTCTGTCTCGTATTTACCGCGGTATCCGGTCTGCTTCCGATTGTCTAGCAAACGAAACGACAACTTTGTAAGCCATTGCAATAACAATTGAGCTCTAATCCAGAAAGGAACGATGATGAGCAAAGGTCTGAACGTTCATAGCGAAATTGGTGCCCTCAAGAAGGTATGCGTGCACCGACCGGGCTTGGACCTGGTAAACATGAAGGCGGAGGATTTTGAGCGCGCCTGGATTCATGACGCGTTTTATCTCGAGTATGCTCAGCGAGAGCATGACGAGTTTACTAATCTTCTTCGCGGTGCTGGCGCCGAGGTCGTTTATATGGAGGACTTGCTTGCCGAGACTTTCGATCAGGTTGAGGGTTCTCGTGCCGAGTTTATGAGCAAGTTCGTTCCCGAGGCCAAGATCGAGAACCTGGCGCTTCGTCAGGCAGTCGTGGAGAAGCTCGACTCCATCAAGGACAACAAAGAGTTTGTTCTTACCGCTATGGGCGGCCTCTACGTACGCGATCTCGAGATTCCGCATGTGAGCGGTTCCCTTGCGAGCATGGATAGCGACGAGCTGAAGCCCGACGAAATGGTCTTGTTCCCGATGCCCGCCTCCTACTTCTCGCGTGATCCGATCGCTGTGGTCGGCAAGGGCGCGATGATGAACCGCATGTACTGGCATCAGCGCAACCGTGAGGTCGTATTCTATGAGACGATCATGCGCCACCATCCTGATTATGCTGGGGCTCCGCTTTGGTACGATCACAATAGCGATTGGCATATCGAAGGCGGCGACGTTCTGAACATTAACGCCACCACGCTTGCAATCGGTATTTCCGAGCGTACCCAGACCGCAGCCATCGACCAGCTTGCCAAGAATCTGTTCTGGGGCACGGGAGAGTCCGAGATCGAGCAGGTATTTGCCATCAAGATCCCCCACGGCTATGCCTATATGCATCTTGATACGGTTTGTACTCAGGTTGATTACGATAAGTTTACCGTCTACCCCGGTATCTACGAGACACTTCGTGCCTATCGACTCACCAAGGGTGATTCGGATGGCGAGGTCTTTATCGAGGAGATCGAGGGAACGATTCAGCAGATTCTTGAAATGGCAACCGGTATCGACCATATCACGATGATCGAATGCGGTGCCGGCGATCCGATCGAGGCATCCCGTGAGCAGTGGAACGATGGTTCCAACACGCTTGCTGTTGCGCCGGGTAAGGTGTGCGTCTATGAGCGCAACGTTGTTACCAATGATGCGCTTTATAAGGCGGGCGTTGAGCTGTTGGTTGCTCCTTCCGAAGAGCTGTCTCGTGGTCGTGGTGGCCCGCGCTGCATGACCATGCCGTTCTGGCGCGAAGAGATTTAATTCCGTTCTGGTCCGAGATGCGCGGATGCGCGTTCTTCGCGCGCCGCGCACTCATCAATTAGGTTAATAATGAAAGGAACCTATCATGGCACTGAATCTTTCTGGTCGTAGTTTTCTGACCCTGCTCGATTTCACTACCGAGGAGATCGAGTATATGCTCGAGCTTTCGAAGGACTTTAAGAATCTCAAGCGCATGGGCGCTCCCCATCGTTATCTTGAGGGCAAGAACATCGTTCTGCTGTTTGAAAAGACTTCGACGCGTACGCGCTGCGCTTTCGAGGTGGGTGGCATGGATCTTGGCTTAGGTGTAACCTACCTTGATCCCGGTTCGTCGCAGATGGGCAAAAAGGAGTCCATTGAGGATACCGCCCGCGTGCTTGGTCGCATGTACGACGGTATCGAGTATCGCGGCTCTGACCAGTCCATTGTTGAGGAGCTTGCCGATAAAGCCGGCGTTCCCGTGTGGAATGGTCTCACCAATGAGTATCACCCGACCCAGGCTTTGGCGGACATCCTTACGATGCGCGAGGAATTCGGCGACACGCGTGGCCTCAAGCTGACCTATCTCGGCAAGGAGCAGGGCAATGTAAGCGATTCCCTCATGGTGATCTGCGCCAAGCTCGGCATCAACTTCTGCTCTTGTGGGCCGAAAGGCGACGTTGAGGGCGCTACCCACTTTGATCCCGAGCTGCTTGAGACTTGCCAAAAGATCGCCGAGGAAAATGGCTGCACCATTCAGCTTACTGACAACATCGATGAAGGCGTAAAGGATGCCGATGTTATTTACACCGATGTCTGGGTTGGCATGGGCCAGGCTGAGGAGCTCTGGAAGAGCCGTATCAAGCTGCTCTCCCCGTACCGCGTAACCTCGGAGGTCATGGCGAAGGCAAACCCCAACGCTATCTTCATGCATTGTCTCCCGAGCTTCCACGATACCAAGACCACCATCGGAGCGGAAATCGCGGAGAAGTTCGGCGTAACCGAGATGGAGGTCACCGACGAGGTCTTCGAGTCCGATAAGTCTCGCGTTTTCCAAGAGGCAGAGAACCGCATGCATACCATTAAAGCCGTGATGTACGCTACTCTTCGATAAGGAGGCACGCATGTCCAAACCCTTCGGTAAGCCCGACCGTATCGTCGTCGCCCTTGGCGGCAACGCCCTCGGCAACAACCCCGTCGAGCAGATCGAGGCCGTGAGCAACACCGCCCACGCTCTCCTCGGCCTGATCGAGCAGGGCAACGAGATCATCATCACCCACGGCAACGGCCCGCAGGTCGGCATGATCCAGAACGCCTTCGCCGCTGCCCACGACGCCATCGGCACCCCCGAGATGCCGCTGCCCGAGTGCGGCGCCATGTCCCAGGGCTACATTGGTTATCACCTGCAGCAGGGCATCGGCCGCGAGATGCACAAGCGCTATAAGCGTTGGCACGCCGCCACCGTCGTCACCCAGATCGAGTGCGACCCGGACGATCCCGCGTTCAAGAACCCGACCAAGCCGATCGGCCCCTTCTACACCGAGGAGCAGGCCAAGGAGTTCATGGCCGAGGATCCCTCCAAGGTCTTCGTCGAGGATTCCGGCCGCGGCTGGCGTCGCGTCGTCGCTTCCCCCGATCCCAAGAAGATCGTCGAGGCCGACTCCATCCTCAACCTGCTCGATAACGAGTTCATCGTCATCGCCTGCGGTGGCGGCGGCATCCCCGTCGTCCGCGACTACGAGAACAAGGGCTGCTACAAGGGCGTCCCCGCCGTCATCGACAAGGACCTGGGCGGCGAGCTGCTGGCCGAGGACTGCGACGCCGACGTCCTGTTCCTGCTGACCGCCGTTGAGCATGTCGCCATCAACTTTGGCAAGCCCAACCAGGAGGAGCTCGAGGACCTCACCGCCGACGAGGCCGAGCGCCTGGCCGACGAGGGCCAGTTCGGCAAGGGTTCCATGGAGCCCAAGGTCCGCGCTGCCATCAAGTTCGCCCGTTCTCGCAAGGGCCGCACCTGCATCATTGGCGCTCTGGACAAGGCCGCCGAGACCATGGCCGGTCTCTCCGGTACGCGCATCCACGAGTAGCCTCTACTCCATTGCCTCTCTCGTGGGCGCCGGGCAAGGCGCCCGCAAACTAGCCTCTCTTCATGAGCCCCGCGGTCCGCTCCGACTGCGGGGCTTTTGCTATTGAGGTGGCTGTTCATGAGAAGCATTGCAGACCGCGGAAACCCAGCACTTGGGGACGTTCCTTTCTGCCGGCATCTTGGGACAGTTCTTTTCGACAGTGCGAGCGGTCGTCTGCAAAGGCCGTCCCCAGTGGCCAGTCATTTAAGTCTGTCCCCAATGACTAGTAGTAGGCCCACATGGCTTCGATTTCGTTGAGGACTTCTACGACGCCCCAGCGGCGGGCGCTGCGGCTTTGCGAGTTGGGGTCGTAGACACCGATCTGGTCGGCGTCGTCAATCCCGTAGAGCACGATGTAATGACCAACGTTGGTAAACGTGCCGGGGCGCACGGCGGCGATTACGGGAGCACCCGAGCGCAAGGCCTGGGCCATCGAGTCTCGATCGTTGTAGAGCTGCGTCCCGTTAAGCCCCAGCTGCCATGCACCGCTCGTCATAAACGACCACTCGGTGGCACCGGTGGGCGCATAGTTGCCCGCCTCGGAAAGAGCGCACATATCGACCGGCGTCATATCGGTGTGGCCGGTCTTATAAATGTAGACCATGGTAAGACAGGTGGGGCCGCAGGCGTTTTGACGGATGGTACCGCCGGCGTAGGGCAGCTCCGACCATGCCGGATCTATCTGATAGATATGGGGCATGGTGCCGGCTTGCCACTGCGAGCGCGGGGTCGAAAACGCAAACGAGTAGCCGGGCGCAACCGGGGCCTTGAGCAGCTTGTCCTCGGCGGTGGGCTCCAGGCCGGCAGAGCCATGCGAGGCACACGACCCCAGATACACAAAGGCCAGACATGCCATGATGGAGCACAGGACAAGACAGAGACGATGAATCCGCGGACTGACGGCCCTGACACGTCCCATCGGCCGTGGCTGCTTTGCGCTGCGTCCGCCGCGGGGCTTCGAAAAGAAACGGCTGATGTGATTGTCAGACTTTCGTCGATTGTTTTTCTGCCGCCGAGGCACTTCGGCCCGGCGTTGACGGGTGCCCGAGTATGGGCGATCAGCCTGACGCGCGTTGGCATTCTGCGGCATAGACGACGAGGGGCGATCCTGCGGACGCTGCGGGTTCTGCGGCTCGTCGCTGTCAGAAACACTCCTGAATGTTGGCGTGGTACGCCCGGCAAGGCGAACGTTTCGCTGTCGTTCGCCGTCGTTGTATCCGTATGCCATCTGTACCGCCTCGTCTCACGTATAACCCGTCCATCCTACAAAAAAGACGTGCAGCAAATGAGTGCGTGCGACAAAAGCCCGGTAAACGGCACGAACGGGAGCGAGCCTGTCGCCATAAAGTGGCACCCTCCGCGAGCGATCGAATCGCGTTATCAAAACGGGCACTCGCAACGAGTGGCGCCCCTCGCCGTTCGTCCCAAAAACGGTGCCGTTCGTTGTACAGTTCTGCCTTCGGTCGAGCTACAAGCGGCGCTGCTGTGCCAAGGCCGTATCTTAAAGCCACGAAATAAAAGCGCGCGGCAAAACGGACCGCGCAAGGGGTGACGCCAAGGGGCGTCAAAAAGGAAAGGAGGGGAACAATGGCGGACAAGAACGCGGAAGTTGCAGTCGAGGGCGACGGCGGCATGAAGAAAACGCTTTCGCTCTGGAACTTCTTCACCATCGGTTTCGGTGCCATCATCGGTACCGGTTGGGTTCTGCAGGTCGGCGACTGGATGGTCGTGGGCGGCGGTCCCGTTCCCGCTATGATCGCATTCCTCTTGGGTGCAATCTTCCTCGTGCCCGTCGGAGCTGTTTTCGGTGAGCTCACGGCTGCTATCCCCATCTCGGGCGGCATCGTCGAGTATGTCGATCGTAGCTTTGGCCGTACGCTGAGCTACATCACCGGTTGGCTCCTGGCCCTGGGCAACGGAATCCTGTGCCCGTGGGAGGCTATCGCCATCTCGACCCTCGTGTCCGAGATGTTCGGTAGCCTGCCCGGTCTTGAGTGGCTGCGCGCCGTCAAGCTCTACACCATCCTAGGCGCCGACGTTTACCTGTTCCCGACGCTGATCGCGCTCGGCTTTGCGGTCTACGTCATCTTCCTCAACTTCCGCGGTGCCAGCTCGGCCGCCAAGCTCCAGGCCTTCCTGACCAAGGCTCTGCTCTGCGGCATGCTGCTCGCCATGGGCGTCTCGCTGTTCACCGGTTCGCCGGACAACGCCATGCCCGTATTCTCCCAGGTCAGCGGCGCTGGCGGCGGCAAGGCCGCTACCGAAAGCACCAGCCTGTTCGCCGGCATCGTGTCGGTCCTGGTTCTAACTCCGTTCTTCTACGCCGGTTTCGACACCATTCCTCAGCAGGCTGAGGAAGCAGCTGAGGGCCTCAACTGGAACAAGTTCGGCAAGATCATCTCCTTGGCCCTGCTGGCCGCCGGCGGCTTCTACATGGTCTGCATCTACTCGTTCGGCACCATCCTCGACTGGCATGAGTTTGTTAAGAGCCCGGTTCCCGCGCTTGCCTGCCTCAAGGGCATCAACATGCTCCTGTACCTGGCCATGCTCGTCATCGCCACGCTTGGACCCATGGGCCCGATGAACTCCTTCTATGGCGCCACGAGCCGCATCATGCTCGCCATGGGTCGCAAGGGCCAGCTGCCTGAGAAGTTCGCCGAGGTCGACCCCAAGTCCGGCGCTCCCAAGCTTGCCTGCGTCGTTCTGGGCGTCATCACTGTCATCGGTCCGTTCCTGGGCAAGAACATGCTCATTCCTCTGACCAACGTGTCGGCTCTCGCCTTCATCTTCTCCTGCGGCATGGTCGCCCTCGCCTGCCTGCGCATGCGCTTCACCGAGCCCGATCTGCCTCGTCCCTACGAGGTGCCCGGCGGCAAGTTTGGCATCGGCCTCGCTATCGCCGCCTGCGCCATCATCATCGGCCTGCTCGTGATTCCGTTCTCTCCCGCCTCCCTCAACATGGTGGAGTGGAGCATCGTGATCGGCTGGTTGGCTATCGGCCTGGCCCTCATGGCTTTCACCAATTCCCGCAAAAAGTAACGCCTAGCCGGGGCGGATCGGGTGCGCGGAATCCTCTCTCCCGCGCACCGAACCCGGCACCACTTGGGTAGCTTTGTGAGGCCTAGCCCAACATGGCCTCGCCCACTATATGGATCCATAAGGAGGAACCATGTCCACTAAGTATGCAATCGTTGGCGGCAAGCTCATCGACGGCACCGGCGCCGAGCCGGTCGAGAACTCCCTCGTTCTCGTCGACGACAGCGGCAAGATCGAGTACGCCGGTGCTATGCAGGACCTTCCCGAGGGCGTTGAGGTTATCGACGCCGCCGGCAAGACCGTCCTTCCCGGCCTGATCGACACCCACCTGCACTTCTCGGGCAACCTGACCGACGATGACACCGATTGGGTCATGCAGCCGCTCCTCGAGAAGCAGGCCGTCGCCGTCAAGCAGGCCTACGACTGCCTCACCCACGGCCTCACCACCGTCTGCGAGATCGGCCGCTTTGGTATCCAGATCCGTGACTGCATCGACAAGGGCGTCTTTAAGGGCCCGCGCGTTCTGGCCACCGGCCTCGGCTTCTGCCGCGTTGCCGGCCACGGTGACTCCCACCACTGCACCCAGGAGCTCAACAAGGAATCCCACCCCTGGGGCGACCAGGTCGATGGTCCTTGGGATCTGCGCAAGGCCGTCCGTCGTCGCCTGCGCGAGAACCCCGATGCCATCAAGATCTGGGCTACCGGTGGCGGCATCTGGCGCTGGGATTCCGGTCGCGACCAGCACTATTGCTCCGAGGAGATCCAGGCCGTGGTCGAAGAGGCAAAGATGGTCGGTATCCCCGTGTGGAGCCACTGCTACAACAACCACGCCGCTGCCTACGATTCCGTTCGCTTTGGCTGCGAGCAGCTGATTCACGGCTTCGATATCGATGAGCGCACCATGGACCTCATGGCCGAGCAGGGCACCTTCTTCACCCCGACGATCGCCTTCCTGCCCACCTGGTACGCCACCTATCCGCCCGTCTACGTCCCCGAGCTGCACGACAAGTACGAGGGCACCCTGGTCGAGAAGGAGCTGCAGCGCAACTACGACTGCCTGCGCGAGGCCAAGAAGCGTGGCGTCGTCATGACGATCGGCTCCGACTCCTTCTCCTTCGTCACCCCGTACGGCACCTGCTCCATCGAGGAGATGTACGAGTTCGTCGACAAGATCGGCTTCACCCCGGTCGAGACCATCACCTGTGCCACCCTCAACGGTGCCAAGATGTGCCACATCGAGGACGAGACCGGTTCCATCGAGGCCGGCAAGTGCGCCGACCTGCTGGTCGTCAACGGTGACGTCGCCGCCGACATCCACGTGCTCAACACCGACAACATGGACGTCATCATGAAGGACGGCTGGATCGTCGAGGCAGGCACCTTTGGCGAGGCCAACAAATACAGCGCCTAAGATACCGTTTGTCGATGGCTGGATGTAAAACACAGTATTTGATTGCATAATGCAATGGAGAGGGTCGCTTGCGGCCCTCTTTATTGCTATGGGGTGCGTCGGTAAGAAGGAGATGACGGTGGATCTCAATAGGCTGATTCTGGGCAAGAGCTACAACTCTACCAAGGTCTTTCGTACCGCTCAGCATGTGGTTCAAGCCATCTTGCTCGGTATTGTCGTTCCGCTGCTTATCCTGCTGCTCATCTGGGATCTAACCGATAATCCCAATCCCGTTCCGGCCGTTGTCGTCATTGCCGGCTTGGTCATGCTGTGCTTCTTCTTCTCGTACGTCTTTGTCGTTCCCGACGACCTCACATCGAGCGCAACCGACCGCACGCTCGCCATCGCTTCAAAAATATTCGCCTACACGTCGCGCGGCCTTACGCCCGAAGCTGCCCTAGGCGCCTCTAAGATCATCCTGTCCGAAACTATCGCCTCTGCCATCTGCTTTACCGACGGCAAGCAGGTGTTGGCAAGCTGGGGCGAGGACTCGGCAAAATGCCCCGCGGGCACCCCGGTGGTGCTGCGGACTACGCTCAACGTGATCAACAGCGGTGAGCAAAGCGTGTTCTCGCGCGATGCCTCGACCGAGATAGGTGGCTACTTTCCGCGCCTGCGCGCCGGTATTGTCGCACCGCTTACCGTGCGCGGGCATTGCGTGGGCACGCTCGAGCTGTATTATCCCCGTCTGAGCAGCATCGATATGCGCCAGACGGCGCTTGCCTCGGGCTTTGCCGACCTCATTTCCACGCAGCTTGCGAGCTTTGAGCTCGAGCGCCAGGACGAGCTTACGGCCCGCGTGGAGCTGCGCGCCTTGCAATCGCAGGTCGATCCTCATTTTCTGTTTAACACCATCAGCACCATCGTGTCGCTCGTTCGAACCGAGCCCGACAAGGCACGATCGCTGCTGATCGACTTCTCCAACTACTACCGTCAGACGCTTTCTGATTCCGATACCCTCACAACGCTCGAGCACGAGGTGGAACAGGGCACTCGCTATATCAATCTTATGCAGGCTCGTTATGGCGACGGCCGTCTGCGCGTCTCGGTCGATATCGACTTTGAGGTGCGCGATTGCATGGTGCCGCCGTTTATCTTGCAGCCGTTGCTCGAAAACTGCATCAAGCACGCGCAGCGCGAGACCGAGCCGCTTTCTATTCATGTTAGGGCTTTCGAGACCGATGACGGTTTGGAGATCATCGTCGAGGACGACGGCATCGGTATGAGCGAAGAAGTCTGCGCGCATCTGTTTGAGCAACATCGCCTGGAGGAGCCCGAGAGCATTACCGCCGACGGCTCCGTCAAGCGAGGTTGCGGCCTGGCGCTCTTCAACGTGCTTCAGCGCATCCATTTCTTTTACGGAGAAGATTCCGGCATGCGCGTGAAGTCCCAGGAGGGCGTGGGAACGCAGGTCATCGTCGAGCTGAACGGCGAGCCGCATGAGCCGGCGCCGTTGACGGCGTAGCACGCGGTTGGATTGAGAGAAAAAGAGGGGAAGCACATATGTCCGAAGGCTGGAACATCTTGGTGGTTGATGACGAGCCTCCCATTAGGGCTGAGCTACGCTATCTGTTGGAAAAGGATACGCGTGTGGGTCAGATTGCCGAGGCGGGCAATGTCACCGAGGCCGTGGAGTCGATTCTCTCGAACAAGCCCAACGTGTTGTTTTTGGACATCACGATGCCCGGCCGCTCGGGAATTGAGCTTGCCGAGACGCTGCAGAACCTAAAGACGCCGCCGGTGGTTGTGTTTGTGACGGCGTTTGCCGAATTTGCCGCCGATGCGTATAACCTTGATGCGGTCGACTATGTCGTCAAGCCGGTCGAGGACGCACGCCTGTCAAAGGCACTCGACAAGATCGAGGCAGCCTTGGGTGCCCGTCGTGTTATCCATGCTCCGCGCCAGCCTTTGCGTCTGACGGTGGACCGCGGGGGCAAAAAGGTGTTCATTCCCGCCGCAGACGTCTGCTATTTTGAGGCGCGCGCCGATTTTTGCAACGCCATCTGCGCCGAGGGAACGTACCTGATCAATGAGTCGATCTCCTCGCTCGAGCGTCGCTTGGACTCCGAGGGCTTTATTCGCGTTCATCGCAGCTACCTGGTCAATTTGGAAGACGTGCACAATGTCGAGATCGGTTCCACGGGTCTTATGGAGCTCAGGCTCGATCGCGTAACCTCGACGGTGCCCGTGTCCCGCCGTCGCGCTGCCGAGGTTAAAGCACACTTGGGGCTTGCGTAGACGGTCTGCGTGCCGTCGTTTACCATCGCAGGTTTGGCATGGGCGCGCGGTGGGCATAATGGGTGGCATCGAATGAAATCGAAAGGATCATTATGCCCGCGCTTATCACCCATCATCTGTTTGGCGAGGAAAGCATCGACCGTCTTCCGCAGGGCGTCATCACGTCCGATGAAGAGCGCATTGCCTTTATCTTGGGCAACCAAGGCCCCGACCCGTTTTTCTTTCACATTCTGACACCGCGTGTTTCCGACTGTACGCTGCTGGCGCAGGTCATGCATCGGTCGCGCATGTCTCGCCAGTTCGCGTGCCTGCGCGACGGCGTGTCGCATCTGCTGCCGCGCGACGCCAGCTTGGGTCGTGCCTTTGCGCTGGGCCTGCTGTCTCATTACGTGCTCGACCGCAACGCCCATCCTTTTGTCTATGAGCAGCAGTTTGGCATCGTGGAGTCCGATTCAGAGCTTGAGAATTCGAGCAGTCAGGTCCATGCCGTGATCGAGAGCGACCTGGATGTGCTGATGCTGCAGCTTAAACGCGATGGCGCCACGGTCGACGATTACCCGCCGGCGGGCGAGATCGTCACCACCGATCGCATCAATCGCGTGGCCGGCGTGCTGATGAGCTATGTTGCCGGACGCGTGTACGGCATTGACATTCCGGCGGGGGAGTACGGTGCTGCCGTTGCCAATATGCAGCGACTTTACCGCGCGATTGAGCCGGCCGGCTCCGCAAAGACGCGCGCGATCTCGCTGGTTGAGGGCTTGGTGCACGACTACTCGCTGCTCGACGGCCTTGCCCATCGCGTGACGACGGAGTTGCCCGAGCGCACCGGCAACCTGGGCCATCTGACATGGAAGAATCCCTTTACCGACGAGGTCTCGAACGAGAGTTTCCCCGAGGTCTTTGATCGCGCGCTGGTCGATTACGAGTGCACGGTCGCACGTTTTATCGAGACCGGTGACATGGATGCCGTGACCGGTCACGTCAACTACAGCGGTCGCGTGCTCGAAGCCGATGAGGAGTTCGACCGCGAGGAATAGGGCCCGTGCGTGCCCCTTTGCCGAATCCTTACCGGCGGTTCTGGACAATTGGGGTACGATGAACTAACTGCATATCGGGCGAATACGAAGGGTCCCTGTCCATGAAATACACCAAGCTCGAGCGTAACTGGGTTATGTATGATGTGGGCAATTCGGCCCTTGTGCTGCTCAATACCTCGGTGGTGCCCATTTACTTTAACGCCATCAATACCGGCGCTTCCTCGGCCGACCTGGTGGTCGCCTGGGGCAATGCGCAGACGATCGCCTCGCTGGTCATCGCCATGCTCATGCCCATTCTGGGCGCGCTTGCCGACTACGCCGGCAACAAGATCAAGTTCTTCTTGGGCTTCTTCCTCACGGGCCTGGTGCTTTGCCTGGCGCAGGCTATCCCAATGTCCGCCATGGCATTTTTGACCGTGTACGTGCTGTGCACCATTGGCCTTAACTCTTCTATGACGTTCTACGACGCCATGCTGCCCGACATTACCACCGACGAGCGCATGGACGCCGTGTCCAGCTCGGGCTATGCCTGGGGCTATATCGGTTCCACCGTGCCGTTCGTCATCTGCCTGGCGCTCATCATGGGCGGCCCCGCTCTTGGCGTCCCCACCATGCTGGCAACGCGTCTGTCGTTTATCATCACTGGCGCCTGGTGGCTCATCTTTACTCTGCCGCTCATTCGCACCTATAAGCAAAAGTACGGTCGCGAGCGCGGTCCCGAGGACACCATCGACCACATCGTGGGCGGTGTGTTCTCCGAGGTCGGACACACCATGCGCGAGATCGCCCACAACAAGACCGTGCTGGTCTACATGGTCGCGTTCTTCTTCTACATCGACGGCGTGCACACGGTCATTTCCATGGCAACCAGCTACGGCTCGGCTTTGGGCATCGATTCGACGCAGTTGGTGCTGGCGCTGCTCGTTACGCAGTTTGTTGCTTTTCCGTCTGCCATCATCTACGGCAAGCTCGCCGGACGCGTGGGCACGCTCAACATGATCCTGGTGGCCGTCGCCGCCTACATGGGCATTGTGCTGTTCGCCGCGTTCTTCCTAAAGACCGCCTTCGAATTCTGGGTGCTTGCCATTATGGTCGGCCTGTTCCAGGGCGGCGTGCAGGCGCTCAGCCGTAGCTACTTTGGCCGCATTATCCCTAAGGAAAAATCCAACGAGTACTACGGCTTCTTTGACATCTTTGGTCGTTATGCAAGCGTCATGGGCACCTTCCTGGTGTCGGTCGTCACCTCGCTGACCGGCAACCCGTCGCTGGGCGTCCTTTCCATTGGTGTGCTGCTGGTCGTTGGCTTTATGCTGCTGGTCCGCCTGTCCCGCATGACTCGGGCGGCAGGGCATGCCGCATAGGAGCGAGCGGCTATTGTGCCTGTCCACGGTACTCTTTTGGGGTTATCCGCAATAAACATTGCGACTTGCGAGCAATGATTTGCCCAAGTGGGTATGATGGAATCAGCTAGGTCGCGGGGCGTCGCCTGTGTTTGGCGGCGTCCCGTTTTTGTGTTGCAGGGAGGGTAAGGCATGAACGCCACAGTCGTGATTCCAACGTATTGGGCGGGCGATGACGCTTGCGCAAACGCCC
Organism: uncultured Collinsella sp.; assembly: GCA_902496375.1. GTDB lineage: Bacteria > Actinomycetota > Coriobacteriia > Coriobacteriales > Coriobacteriaceae > Collinsella. The sequence continues at coordinate 15,319 of CABVAS010000003.1, read as the reverse complement.
CTGGCACCTATGACCATTCGACGCGACTCAACGCCGACAATCCCGAACTCGACCGCTGTCTGGCCTCGCTTGAGCAGGTACGTGACATCCCGCGCATCATCCTTTTGGTGGTCTGTCCCGTTTCTGCCACAGCCGATGTGTCGCTGCGCGTGCACGAGATTGTCGACGCGCATCCCACGCTCAAGGTCACCGTTGTCACCAACACCCAGGCCTCGCGCATTGCGGACCGGGTTGCTCAGATCGCGCCCAAGGGTTCGGGCGAGTGCGTGAGCCTGCGAGGCTACGGTGCCATCCGCAACATGGGGCTAGCCTGTGCCGCTGTGCTGGGGCATGACGCGGTTATCTTTTTGGATGACGATGAGACTGTCATCGACGCCGACTTTATGAAGCGCGCGACCTATGCGTTGGGGCAGCAGACGCGTCAGGGCTTGCCGATCTTGGTCAAGAGCGGCTATTTCTACGATCGCGACGGCTCGCCGCTGGCTCCCACGGACAAGGCGGGCATCTGCCATCGTTGGTGGACCAAGCGCATCGAGTTCAACCGTTGGATGAAAAAGGCGCTCTCGGGCACCCGCATCTCGCGCTCCAACTACGTGTGCGGCGGCCTGATGGCCCTGCACGCCCGCGCCTTTACGCGTGTAGCCTTTGACCCGTTTATCACCCGCGGCGAGGACTTGGATTACCTCTTTAACATGCGCATGTTTGGCTACGACGTGTGGTTCGATAACGAGTGGACCGTGCGCCATCTGCCTCCGGAGTCCGAAAAGCGCTCACCGCGCTTTATGCAGGATGTATACCGTTGGTACTACGAACGGGCCAAGTTGACATTCGCCGCGCATCAAAAGGAGCTCATTCCCGTTACGGCGGCATCGCTCATGCCCTACCCGGGCCCGTGGATTTCGCGCGAGCTCGACGACCGCGTGCGCAAGACCGCTATGGTCCGCAGCGTGTTTACCCGCGAGCATGAGGGCTACCTGCGCATCTGGCGCCATGGTATCGGCGAGGCAAAGGCCTATGCGCGCCAAAACGCTGCAAGCTATCTGCGTTTCCAGAGCTTTTGGCCCAAGATCATGGACGGGCTTTGGCGTGACGCACAACTGATCAGTATCCTGGAGGGGGCCGAATGATCGACCGCCGCGCCCAGCGCGATAGTTCAATATCAATCTTTCGCATCATTGCCGTTGGCTGCGCCATTTGCGTGCTGGTGTACTTTATTTTTGCCTTGGTGACCGGTATCGAGCCGATTGCCACGGTGATTGCCTGCGCGCTGCTGTGCATCTTTCTGTGCATCTTTATTTTTTTGACGCTCAATCCCGATTCGGTGCGCTCCCAGTACACCGAGGAGACGCTCTCGGTGGCCTCGGCCATGCTCGAGGACATTAAGGGCGGTCTGACGCAGGAGTCGGCGCGTTTGGTGTGCCGGCGCATTTTGCCCGAGACGCGCGCCATGACGGTGGCCATCACCGACGAGGGCAACGTGTTGGCCTGCGCGGGCGAGTTTGAGGAAAAACTACTGCCAGATTCTCCCATCCACACGCTTGCCACACGCTACGTTATCGAACATGGCATCGTGCAGTCGTTCAACCGTATGGTGGATGTCGTGGGCTCGGATGGCTCGCACAACCAAGTCCCCGCCGGCATTATCGCCCCCATCAAGGTGGGCGATCGTACCGTCGGCACGCTCAAGTTCTACTACAAGACCCCGCGCGCCGTCGACCGTACCCAGTACGCGCTTGCCTCGGGCTTTGCCGAGATCTTGTCCACGCAGCTCGCCATCCACGAGCTCGAGGTGCAAAAGGAACTCACAGCGCGCGCCGAGGTGCGTGCGCTGCAAGCGCAGATTAACCCGCACTTCCTGTTCAACACGCTGAACACCATTGCATCGTTTACGCGCACCGACCCGCTGCGGGCCCGCGAGCTGCTTCGTGAGTTCTCATCGTTCTATCGTGCCACGCTCGACAACTCGGGATCGCTTATTCCGGTCTCGCGTGAGGTTGCACAGACCAAGCGCTACCTTACCTTTGAGAAGGCCCGCTTTGGCGAGGACCGCGTGCTTGCGACGTTCGATGTGTCCGAGGATGTGGAAGATACGCTGGTGCCGGCGTTCGTGATCCAGCCGATTGTCGAGAACGCCGTGCGTCATGGTATGGGCGATGACGACGCCCTGAGGATCGACGTGACCGTTCACCAAGACGGCGAGGATGCAATCTTGATTGCCGTGGCCGATAATGGCGTGGGCATGGATGAGGGTACCGCCGCCAGACTGTTTGACGAGCGCTCTGCCCGTCCCGACGCCAGCTCTCCCCAGGGTGGCGGCGCCGGTGTGGCCATGCACAATATTTCGGAGCGCATCCATCGCTTTTATGGGCCGCACTCCTATACGCGTGTCGAATCGGCGCCGGGCAAGGGCACCAAAGTGCTCCTTCATCTTGATTTGTCAGAGAGCATCTTTGACATTCAAGAGTAAAATAAAAGGCTACGGGCTCAACGTCATGCGACGGATGCCCGGCGTAGTTAGTTGACGAAAGGTTTTATCCCTATGCTGCGTGCGATGATTGTGGATGATGAGGCGCCGGCTCGCTCGGAGCTTCGCTTCCTGCTCGAGCAAACGGGCAAGATCGGCACGATCACGGAGGCGTCGAGCGTCCGCTCCGCCATCGAGATGCTTATGGAAAGTCGCGTGGATGTCGTGTTTCTCGATATCTCGATGCCCGGTGCCTCGGGCCTGCAACTTGCCGAGGCGCTGCATAAGCTCAAAAATCCGCCGGCGATCGTGTTTGTGACTGCGTATAGTGACCATGCGGTCGAGGCATTCGACGTGGATGCCGTCGATTATCTGATGAAGCCGGTCGAGGAAGCTCGCTTGGATCGCGCGATCGAGAAGGTCATGCAACGCGCCAAGCCGGTTACGGACAGCAAGGTGACCATCGAGCGTATCCCGGTGGAAAAGGGCGGCCGCAAGGTGCTCATTCCCGTGGACGACATTCGCTTTATCATGGCCAAGGACGATTACTCCTGCATCTATACCGTCGATAATTGCTTTTTGTCGACGACCTCGCTGGCGCAGTTTGAGGCCAAGCTCTGCGACTTTGGCTTCTTCCGTGTTCACCGCCGCTATATCGTCAACTTGGCGTGCGTCACGGATGTGGAGACGGTGCCCTCGGGCGCCATCCAGCTGGGCATTACGGGCGTCGACGAACGCGTGCCGGTTTCGCGCCGCCGCGTCGTGCCGCTCAAGAAGGCTCTGAGTCTCTAGCACACTGGCCCCGCAGCCCTGTAGACCCATCGTCTGCGGAGCCGTGGGGCCTTTTTTGTATGTATCTGCCGAATCGTTTTTTGCGGAAGGGATCCCATGAACAGTGCAAGCGCCAAGCGTATCGACATCATCTCGGACACCCACGGCTATTTATCGCCTGCGCTCCTGGATGAGCTTGAAGGCGCAGACCTGATCATCCACGCTGGCGACCTCACGTCAGAGATGGACTACGAGCACCTATGCACCATCGCCCCCGTGCGGGCCGTACTGGGTAACAACGATTACTACCGCGACTACGGCCCCGATGTAGACCGTCTTGCGCTCTTTACCTACGAAGGCCTCAAATTCGCCGTAGCCCACTACCGCGAAGACCTTCCGGTGGGATCCGTAGACGTAGCCATCAACGGTCACACCCACGTAACCAAAGAAGCCCAAGTGGGCCGTTGCTTAGTCCTCAACCCGGGCAGCGCCAGCTACCCCAGAGGCACCCGAGGCCCCACCATGGCCAGAATGCTCGTCAAAGACGGCAAGATCCTAAGCACCAAGTTTATTGACCTAGACTAACCGCAACAAAAACGGGGGATGCACAACGCATCTCCCGTTTTTCTTTGAGCCAAAGTAAGAAGTTCAACAAGATCCATCAGACCAACCCCGCCGAGGAGCATGCGGGCTAGCCGCGCAGCGGCGCACGCCCGCAAAACTGATTGAACAATGTGACGGCAGGGAGGGTCTCCGGGGCTGAGGGCGGGGGTTAAGTTTGTCGCGAGTTCCGCACGCAAAGGAAAGCACTTAATGTGCTTTCCGTCTTGCGCAGGACTGTAGAGCAGCAAACTTAACCCCCGCCCTCAGCCCCGGAGACCCTCCCGGAGGGACCCAAAAAATTTTTTCAAAAAAGTTGTTGCGTGCCGGACAGACTTCTGTGTATACTAATCCCCGCAGCGCACGCGAGCGGAAACAAACGCGAACGACTGCCTGGGGAGTTAGCTCAGTTTGGTTAGAGCGCCGGCCTGTCACGTCGGAGGTCGCGGGTTCGAGCCCCGTACTTCCCGCCAACGCAATTAAAGCCACGTCTTCGGACGTGGCTTTTTGCGTTTGATGCACTTTGTTTCGATAGAACGATCGCCCCGGTGCATCTTCGCCCAGAATCCCCGCGCCTTCGGGAACGCAAGTAAAATCTAATAAGTATATCTGTCTGAACAACAGCTTTGTTGCGCAACACCTGTTCAACGAGACAGGGGGTTAGGTTATACTAAATTGCACTGTGCGCCGCATCTGATGCATTTCGCTCCAAGCGCGGCACTCAGTGGATATCCGATTTACCATTTGGATGTCCTGGCGGTCATTTAGCGTCTCGACACAAGCTCGGCCCCGGAGCTCGTTCGAGCTGTTCGTATTCCTTGAAAGGGGAAAAATGGACATATCGAGGAAGACTGATTACGCCCTTCGTATGCTGGCGATGCTTGCCGAGGATCCGGAGCGTTTGCTTTCTGTTCGCACCGCTGCCGAAGAGGTCAATGTCCCGTATTCGTTTGCCCGCTCGATTCAGCACGGTTTGGTCCAGGCCGGTATTGTGGAGAGCCTGCGTGGCGTCCACGGGGGCATGCGTCTCAAGGTTAGTCCGGACGACGTCACTATCCGCCAGGTCGTCGAGGCCGTTCAGGGTCCTATGGTTATGAACGATTGCACCGCGCCCGATGGTGACTGTGCGCGCATGGGCGCGTGCTGCTATCATCCCCTGTGGGCCGGAGCTCAGGCGTTGATGCGCGACTACCTCGATTCCGTTTCGCTCGGCGACATCGTCGCTCACCGCCAGTTCCCGGCCGTCGATCCCAAGTTCGCCGACCGCGAAGCGTTTCCCGAGTACGCCACCTGCGCGTGCGCTTGCCGGGAGGAATAGCGCCGCATAAGGAGCATAGCCATGATTCAGGACCCCTTTCGTTCGATGATTCGTTCGGAAGGGGTCCTGCGTTATCGCGACCTTCCGTGGCGCCGCACGCGCGATCCGTACATCATTTGGCTTTCTGAGGTCATGTTGCAGCAAACACAGGTGCCGCGTGTGGAGGCGCGCATGCCGGTGTGGCTCGATCGTTTTCCGACCGTGCAGGCGCTTGCCCAGGCCGCGCCTTCCGATGTTTTGGACGCTTGGCAGGGGATGGGCTACAACCGACGCGCTCTGGCGCTCCACAATGCCGCTCAGTGCGTTGTAGAGGGCTGGGACGGGGAGTTTCCGCGTGAGACGCGTGACTTGGTCGCTCTGCCTGGTATTGGCCCGGCAACGGCGCAGGGTATCCGTTCGTTTGCGTTTGATCTTCCGGGCGTGTATTTGGAGACCAATGTGCGCACGGTCTTTTTGCATCATTTCTTTCCCGATGTGCCGGCCGTTCCCGATCGCGAACTGGTGCCGCTGATCCAAGCTGCCTGTCCGGCGGTCCCCGGTGCGGCGGCGGACGAGATCGCGCCCTTTGCCGCGCCTCAAGACGATGCCGACACGCCGCGCGCGTGGTATTACGCATTGCTGGATTACGGCGCGTATCTTAAAAAGACACTGCCCAATCCGTCCAGGCGGTCGGCGGGCTATAGTCGTCAGTCCAAGTTTGAGGGCTCGCGCCGCCAAAAGCGCGCGCATATCGTGCGTATGTTGTTGGCAGCGCGCGATGGGCAGCCGGCGGGGATTACACTTGCTGATGCCGTGGTGGGCGTTAACGAGATGGAAGCGGCAGCCGGTCGCGGGCCGGTCGAGTGCGACTTGATCGCGGGCATTCTAGCTGACCTGGAGCGCGAGGGCTTTTGCCGAGCCGAGGACGATCGTTGGTTGAGTGTGTAGCCCGCTCAAATCTGAAGAACGGGATTGTAAGGTTTAAATTCGCGGCTTGAGGGCATCCTAAAGACAAGGTCGCTCAAAGCCTATGGGCGGCACGTGTTGAAGGGAAGTACACCTATGGATTTTGAGAATTCCCAAACCAAGAAGAACCTCGAGACCGCTTTTGCCGGTGAGTCCCAGGCACACACCAAGTATCGCTACTACGCATCTAAGGCCAAGAAGGATGGCTACGTTCAGATTTCGAATATCTTTGCCGAGACGGCGGGCAACGAGTCCGAGCACGCCAAGCTGTGGTTTAAGTATCTGCACGACGGTGCCGTTCCGGGCACTCTGGACAACCTGCGCGACGCCGCCGCGGGCGAGAACTACGAGTGGACCACGATGTACGACGAGTTCGCCAAGACCGCCGAGGAGGAGGGCTTTGCCGAGATCGCCGAGAAGTTCCGTGGTGTCGCCGCCGTCGAGAAGGCCCACGAGGAGCGCTACAACAAACTCGTCGAGCGCATCGAGTCGGGCGAAGTGTTTGAGCGCGAGGGCGTAAAGGTGTGGAAGTGCCTGAACTGCGGACACCTGCATGTGGGTGCCGAGGCGCCCGAGGTGTGCCCGGTGTGTAACCACCCCAAGGCGTACTTTGAGGAGCAGGTGGTGAACTACTAGCGCGTGGCGCTGGCTGCTGCGGAGCGCAGGGCGGGGAAATACCTTTCCCTCTCGCTCACGGCTCCGCAGGGTCGCGCGAGGCAAAGGTATTTCCCCGCCCTGCGCTCCGGCTTCGGGTCGTCGCGTGCTCGCTACAGAAAAGCTGATAAAAAAGTTTGTGTGCCGCCCCTTATGGGGCGGCACGTTTTTGTGGGGGCCGGTTGGGGCGGTGACGTTGCTTAGAGGGTACACTGGGTAGCGTTGGCTATTCGTTTCCTCTTGTGAGGTGTTGGTTATGGGTAAGAAGTCTCGGGCTCGGGTTGCTGCGGCGGGAACTCGCAAGGATCCTGGTCGTCGGGTTGCCGAGGGTAAAAAGGCCGATCGTGCTGAGAAGGACAAGAAGGTCGGTGCGCATGCTCATCCTGAGTGGGCGCCCCATTTGAATTCGGCTAGTGAGGACTTGACCGCCAAGCTGTTTACGATGGTCGAGGTCATCTTGGGCGTGGTGCCTGTGGTGGTCATTGGCCTGTTCCTGGCCTCTAAGGATGCCACGAGTGTGGATAAGCTCACCGAGGTCTTTTCGCAGGAGCCCTCGATGGTGGTCACGTTTATTTCTGCGTGCCTGCAGCCGTTTGTGGCGTACATGCTGTACATGATTTATCGCAAATACTGCGAGGGTGATGCGGGCTTTGCCGCCGGTAACCTGATCGGTCTTTTGTGCTCCGAGATCCTACTGCTCAATATCCCGGGCGTCATCGGTATGGGCATCTTGCTGTGGCGTGTTTGGCGCAACGTCGCCCCGCACTTTGAGAGCTGGTTGTTTGAGCGCCGCGTAATGGGCGTGCTGGCAGACATTGCGGGCTCGCTCGTGATTTTAGCCTTGGCGTTTATGTGCGCCACCGCCGCCCGCGGTCTCGCGGGCATGTAGTCTGTCCTCACCGACCACGGAGCGCAGGGCGGGGAAACCTTTCCCTCTCGCTCACGGCTTCGCAGGGTCGCGCGAGGCAAAGGTTTCCCCGCCCTGCGCTCCGGCGTTGAGTCGTCGCGTGCTCGTTACAGAAAAGCAGATAAGAAGTTTGCGTGCCGTCCCTTATGGGGCGGCACGTTTTGTTTGGGGGTCCCGGTCTCCACAATTTTCGTCAAGCTTTTGGTTAGATTTTGGTCAGTTGGCGTAAGGGTGGAAGGCCAAAAGATTGCTGACGAAAAAAGCTCAGAGAAAGTGCTGGTAGGGGAGTTGTTGAGCTTTTCGACAGCTTTTGAGCAAAAGAAACTTTGTGGCTATTGCCGGCGATTGCGTTGTCGCGGTCATGGCGGTGCGGGATGCTGGTCGTAAGCGTCGAATGCTCCGATTTTGGAGGCCAGCATGGATCTGTTTCTTGAGACTCCGCAGCAACAAGCTGAGCGCATGCTGCGTCAGCAGCAACGACTCATGGAGATGCAAATGCAGGGGGCGGCAGCCCAGCCCCCTGCGCAAAATGCCACGCCTGTGGTTTCGCCTGCGGGCGAATCGGCACCAGAGGCCTATTCCGTACAGCAAGATTCATATGCGCAGGAGCTCGCGTTCGACAAGCGTCGTGCGCGTCGTCGCCGCGTGGGCCAGCGCCTGCGCACATTGGCGATGATCGTGCTCATCCCGCTGGGGCTTGCGGTCATCTTTCTGGCGTCGTATGCCCTCACGTGCATCCTCAACGGCGCATCGCCCAACGAGGTGCTCCAACATCTAGCGGCCCTGGGCCAGCGCCTAGGCGACGTCATAACAACCATCCGCACCGGCTGGGAGAGCTAGCGTTTGTAACATTAGGACTTCTAGGGTGTAGGGATTATCGCCACGAGCGGAATTCTTGCATCCTGTTGGTCCTGTCGTGCGACTGAATAGTATTATTGAAGTTGAATAATAATAGGATTTGTTATGTATAAGCAGGATTTAGAGCAGACTCTGTTGGGCATTGACGAAGAGGCAGAGCTGGAAATAGGTCCAAGAGACGACAGGCCGAGCGTTGTATTGGTGGGAGGAAGCGCCTTCATGCTAAACGATGTGACGAATCGTTCGGTTACACATGACATCGATGTGTTTGAGGCGGACAGGTGCCTCCGCGAGATCATAGCTCGATACCCCGAGGTGAATGGTATGGCGGTGGCATATTGTAATCAGATGCCATTCAATTACGAAGATCGTTTGATCCCCTTGGATATTGGGGCGCGTTTTATCAGGTACTTTACGCCATCCTTGGAGGATCTGGCGGTAATGAAGCTCTATGCCTTCCGTCCGAACGACATCATCGATCTTCATAGTCAGGCATTCGTCGACCGACTTGATTGGGGGCTGCTCGAACGGCTTATATTCGACGAGGGAGAAGCACTGGCGTCGTCGCCTTCGGAGCGGAGTTATCAAGAGATGGTCTGTGCATACAGGCAATACAAAAAGGAGGTGCTCGGTTGAATCTGACCTTTGAGGGATTCTTAAAAGGCTATTGCCGAGAGCTATCCGGACAGCAGTCGCTCAGTTTTAGAAAACTGGTTAAGCAAGCGACGACGGTTGCGCCGCGCGTGGCGGAGCCCCTGTTTTTGCTCGCTTTGGCACAGGGTAAAGCCGAATACGTTCTGGGCTTATCCGAGGGTTCGTGGATGGAAGAGGGTTACCGAGGCGTTTTGTCCTTGTACGCCCAAACGGGTAGCCTGGCATCTCTATGCGCCGAGGATAAACTTCCTAATCGTTATGCCAACGTTTGGCGTGCGTATAGAGCGGTGAAGGAAAAGCCAGTGGCGGACAGAAGGATCAACGCCCTGATGCGAAAAAGAACGTTGGGAGCGCTAGAGGAATCGGGCGTAACGCGCTACGGTCTCTGCCGCGATTTGAATCTGAATAAGGGAAACGTGTACGCATATTTAGCCGGTGATGACTCAAAGGTGAGCAGGGAGACGGCGCGCCGCATTATGGAATATGCGGAGGAGAGGGGCGCCCAAGAAGGGACCGGGCGCCCGGTGCGTATGGCGGGGTAAGATTGATCGCGGTTTTGATTGGTGCTCGATTGGGTTTGTTGGGCGGAGTTTATGTCTGCTATTGATATTGTGCTTGTTGTGATCGCCTTGGTGGCGGTGGGGGTTGCTGTGGCTTGCGCCCTCCAACTCAAGAGCCTGCGTGCCGAGTTGCGGGAGCGTGGCGACAGTAGCGCGGAAACGCTGGCAGCACTCGAGCAGGCTAACAAAGCGCTCGATGCCCTGAACGTCGCGCTGGCCGAAACCCGTCGCACGGCCAATGCCATCGCGCAGCAGCAGACGACCGATGCGGCCGTAGAGCAGCAACGTTACCTGACCATCGCGCGCGAGTTCTCGCAAGCCGGTGACCGGATGGATGATCTGCGCCGCGAGACCGCCCAACAGCTCGGCGCCAATCGCGAGGGCATCGAGCATCGCCTGGACAAGGTGCGCGAGACGGTCGATGCTCAGCTGGGTGCCATCCGCGAAGACAACAACGTGCAGCTCGATCAGATGCGCGCGACGGTGGACGAGAAGCTCTCTCGCACGCTCAACGACCGACTTTCGGCATCGTTTAAGCAGGTGAGCGACCAGCTCGAGGCCGTGTACAAGGGCCTGGGCGATATGCAATCTATCGCCACCGGCGTAGGCGACCTCAAGCGTGTGCTGGGCAATGTAAAAGCGCGCGGCATTTTGGGCGAGGTACAGCTGGGTGCGATCCTGACGGACATCCTCACACCCGACCAGTATCTGGAAAACGTTGCCACCAGGCCCGGTGCCTCGGAGCGCGTTGAGTTTGCCGTCAAGCTGCCGGTAGACGAGGGCGATCCCGTGCTGCTGCCGATCGACTCCAAATTCCCGGGCGACGCGTACGAGCATCTGCTCGACGCCCAGGAGTCGGGCGATGCGGAGGCCGTTGCCGCAGCGCGCAAGACGCTCGATATGATGGTGAAACGCGAGGCAAAGGACATCTGCGAAAAGTACCTGAGTGTGCCGGCAACGACCAACTTTGGCATCATGTTCGTGCCGTTTGAGGGGCTGTACGCCGAGGTCGTCAGCCGACCCGGGCTCATCGAAACCCTGGGCCGCGACTATCATGTCAACGTTGCCGGTCCCAGCACTATGGCCGCCATTCTCAACAGCCTGCAGATGAGCTACCAGACGTTTAGGCTGCAAAAACGTACCGACGACGTACTGCGCGTGCTCTCCGCCGTCAAGGCCGAGCTGCCGCGCTATCAAAAGGCGCTGCGCCGCGCCCAGCAGCAGATCGAGACCGCGGGCAAAACGGTCGAGGGCATCATTACCACGCGCACCAACGTAATGGAGCGCAAGCTCAAGGACATCGACGCACTGGAAGACGCCGACCAAGTCGATGAGATCTTGGGACTCACGCCCGCGGGCCTTCCCACAGACCAAGAAGACGAGGACTAATTGCAACAAGACGGCGGGGCACCGGTGCAAACGCGGGCGCCCTACCGCTTTTCGTATCGCACTTGTCTGGAGCGTGCTCCAATGTGCAACAATGGCGTTTCGCCCAATCAGATGCGAAAGGAAGCCCATGTCTCAGAGAAGCACCAGCCCGCTCAGCCGCTCTACCGTGCGTCGCACGCTGCAGCGGTTTTGGGGCGTCACGCGCACGCAGTCGCTGATTGTCTTTCTCTCGGTGTTCTCGTCGGCGGGCTACATCTTTTTGCTGACGTTTGCCAATACCTATGTGATGGCCCTCATTGTCGACCGCGTTCAAGCCGGTCCCGTGGCGGGTGACCAGGTGTTTGAGGTCTTCGGCCCCTATATCCTGGCGCTCGTACTCGTTAACCTGGTGGGTCAGATCCTCTCCAAGTTGCAGGACTACACCGTCTACAAGCTCGAGATCGCGGGCAACTATCACCTGGCGCGCCTATGCTTCGACACGCTCTCCAACCAATCCATGACATTCCATACCAGCCGCTTTGGCGGATCGCTCGTGAGTCAGACGAGTCGTTTTATGAGCGGCTATACGGGGCTGGTGGACGTGACGGTGTATTCGCTCATCCCCACCATCACCTCGGTCATCTGCACCGTGGCCGCACTCGCCCCGGTGGTGCCGACGTTTACCGTGATCCTGGTGGGCATCATGGTCGTCTACATCGCGTTTGTCTGGCTTATGTACAAGCGCATCATGCCGCTTTCGGCCGCGACGTCTGCCGCGCAGAACAAACTGTCGGGCGTGCTGTCCGACGCGGTCACGAACATCTTGGCCGTCAAGACCTGCGGGCGCGAGGACTTTGAACGCGATCTGTTCGACGCCGCCGATCGTGCCGCGCGCGACGCCGAGACGGTCTCGATGCACGCCATGATGCAGCGCAACTTTACGACATCGGGCCTTATCGTCATCACCATGGCCGTGGTGAGTGTGTTCGTGGCGGGCGGCAACGCGTGGTTTGGCATCTCGGCCGGCTCGCTCGTCATGATCTTTACCTACACCTATAACCTCACCATGCGCCTGAACTACGTGAGTTCCATGATGCAGCGCATCAACCGCGCTTTGGGCGATGCGGCCGAGATGACGCGCGTGCTGGACGAGCCACGTTTGGTGGCAGACGACCCGGACGCCCCTGAGCTCAAAGTGACCGAGGGCGCGATTGATTTTGAGCACCTGAGCTTTGCGTACCGTGACGCTGCGGCGGGCGAGACCGTGTTCGATGACCTGACACTTCATGTGGCGGCGGGCCAGCGCGTGGGCCTGGTGGGCAAATCGGGCTCGGGTAAGACGACGCTCACCAAGTTGTTGTTGCGCCTGGACGATGTACAGGGCGGCCGCGTGCTCGTGGACGGCCAGGACGTCTCGCGCTGCGCGCAGCAGAGCCTGCGCCGCCAGGTTGCCTACGTGCCGCAGGAGGCGCTGCTGTTCCATCGCTCCATTCGCGAGAATATCGCCTACGGACGCCCCGACGCCACCGACGAGCAGATCCGCGAGGCGGCTCGCTTGGCTAATGCGACCGAGTTTATCGACCGCTTGCCCCGTGGCTTTGACACCATGGTGGGTGAGCGCGGCGTCAAGCTCTCGGGCGGCCAGCGTCAGCGCGTGGCTATCGCCCGCGCCATCCTGACCGACGCGCCGATTCTAGTGCTCGACGAGGCGACCTCTGCCCTCGACAGCGAGTCCGAGGCGCTGGTGCAGGAGGCGCTCGAAAACCTGATGCGTGGACGCACCTCCATTGTGGTGGCGCACCGCCTGTCCACCGTGGCGGCGCTCGACCGCATTGTGGTGCTGGCCGATGGCGAGATCGTCGAGGACGGCACGCATGCGCAGCTCGTCGAGGCGGGTGGCGAGTATGCGAGCCTGTGGAGCCGTCAGACCGGCGCATTCTTGGAGGCGTAAGCGTCTCGGACGTGGGACAATTGTGTCCATAAGTTTATTGTGCCGTTGAGCCGAGGAGTCGTTATGCCACGCGAGACCAATGCCGCCAAACGAGAGCGCGCCGTTGAGGTGTGTGAGCGCCTCAACCGTCGCTATGGCCCGGTCGAGTGCTTTTTGGACCACGAGAATCCCTTCCGCCTGCTGATTGCGGTGCTGCTCTCGGCGCAAACGACCGACGCGCAGGTCAACAAGGTGACGCCGAAGCTGTTTGCCCAGTGGCCCACGCCCGAGGCCATGGCCGGGGCGAGCGTGGCTGACGTGGCGGGCACCATCAAGTCACTCGGCTTCTACAAGAGCAAAGCCAAGCATGCCGTCGAGGCCGCGCAGATGATCGTCGCCGACTATGGCGGCGAGGTGCCGGCCGACATGAAGGAACTCGTGAAGCTGCCGGGCGTGGGACGCAAGACGGCGAACATCGTGCTCAACGTGGGGTATGGCATCGTGGAGGGCATTGCGGTGGACACGCACGTCAACCGCATTGCGCACCGCCTGATGCTGAGTCCCAAGACGCATGCCAAGGAGCCGCTCAAGACCGAGCAGGATTTGCTCAAGATTTTGCCGCACGAGTATTGGGAGTCGGTCAACCATCAGTGGATCACCTTCGGTCGCGAGATCTGTGATGCCCGCAAACCCAAGTGTGACGAGTGTCCGCTGGCAGATTTGTGCCCCAGCGTGCGCGTAGCGGGGTAGGGCGGAACGCATTTTCGTCTGGCGTTTTTTGCGGGGCTGGGTTTGCCCTTGAGCCGGAGTCCTCTCCATGCGCTACCATGACAGACAATGTATTTGACGTACGACCCGCCGAGCTTGCCCCGGCGGGCTTTTGGCGTTGCGATGCCGGAGGAACAGCATGCTCATTCACCGTATAGCCGCGCAGCTCTACACTGCCGAGGCGCTGCAGACCGTCGAGGCCGGACTCGATGCCGGCGAGGACGTGACGCTGGCCGTGTCGCAGTCGGGCCGCACGCTTATGGCGGCCGCCCAGTTTGCGCGCCGTCCGCGCCCGACGGTCTACATTGTGAGTGGCGAGGATGCGGCCGATCGCGCCGCGCGCAGCCTTGCCGCCTACGTGGGGCTGGCGCACGTGTGCCGTTTTCCCGAGCGCAAGGACTATCCGTGGCGCGAGCAGGCGCCCGACGATGCCGTGGTGGCGCAGCGCTGCGAGGCTCTGGGGCGCATCGTGCGCGGGGACAACTGCATCATGGTTGCCTCGGCCCGCGCGCTGCTGCGCTGCGTGCCGCCGGTCGAGAGCCGCTATTGGGAGTCCACGACCTTTGCGGTGGGCGAGGAGATTCCTTTTGATGAGGTGCCGCAGCGCCTAGTGGGCATGGGCTACACCAATGCCGGCGCCGCCGACGCGCCCGGTCTGTTTCGCGTGCACGGCGACACCGTCGAGGTGTTTCCCGCGCAGGAAAAAGCGCCCGTGCGCATTGAGTTCTTTGGCGACGAGATCGATCGCATACGCCGCATGGTGAGCTCCACGGGGCAGACCATCGGTAACGAGGACAGTATCGAGATCTTCCCCTGCCGTGAGCTGGCGCTTACCGACGAGGCCGTCCACAACATGCATGTGGCGCTCTATCGCGCCAGCCAGGACGACAGCAAGCTGGCCGCATTGCTCGAGATGGTGGATGCGCGCATCGTTACACCCGAGCTCGACCGCTTTTTGCCGGTAATGTACGGCCAGACCGTGAGCCCGCTGGCGCACGTGAGCGGCAAGGCGCTCGTGGTGCTGTCCGAGCCGCGCTCGCTGTTCGACGATTGCCTGCGTGCCTACGAGGATATCGAGGCGCGTGCTGGCGAGGCAGGGATTGACCGGCTGGATGGCCTGTATGTACGTGCCCAGCAGCTCGATTTTGGTGCCCAGCAGCGCCTGAACTACGTGAGCCTGATCCGTGCCGGCGGCGCGGTGACGGCGGAGCTCAAGATTGAGCAGCCGGCCATTGCGGGCTCGGACAATCGCTTTATGACGCGCATTCAGGAAGTCGTGGGCAAGCGCTACGCCTGCGTGTTTGCCATTCCCGACCGCGGTGCGCGCGAGTCGATGGAGCTCACCTTTGGCGACGAGGGCATTACCTTTGAGGAGTCGCTGACCGCGGCGCCCGAAAATGTCGGCGCTATCGGCGACCGCGTGCGCGTGGCAGCGGCGGATTCTGCCGATCGCACCGCCCGCCAGGAGGCCCACGCTTCCATTCGCGAGCGCAAGGCCGATGCGCTCAACGCCCGCTCGCTC
>CABVAS010000002.1 GCA_902496375.1 uncultured Collinsella sp. | reverse complement strand
GCATATATGGGTGCGCGGCGGGCTTGTCGCCGAGGCCGCGCGCGACGACGCTCGGTGCGTCGGCCCCGTCGGCCGCCCCGGGGTGCGCCTTGGACCTCTTCCCGCCGCATGCGCCGACCGGGCCGTTTCCCCCCATGATGCGGCAGGCCCGGCGCCGGCTGACGGTGACGCCCGGCCTCCCGGGCGACGCCTTTATCTTGCGCGGGCCGCGCCGGGGCATGGGCCGGAGGGCCCGTTGCGCTGAGTCCGGAGCGGCTGCGCGGCGAGCTGGCGGAGCATGCCGCGGCAGCGTGGGGGCACCGGCCTCCACAGCCCCTCCACCTGCGGAAACGAGGCGACGGCCAGGTGCCGTGAGCTATTTCCGCGTTGCGTTAGCTGCGAAAACGCGGCATCCGTTCCGGCTGTTGCGTTGAGATTGAAAATCAACCTGCAAGCGCGCACCGCGCACTGCGGCGCAAAAGCCTACGAAACGCGCTCCAACTGGTCCCTGGCATCCGAAAGCGCGTGTTCTACCCCGTCTTGCACCTCAGTGTCAAAACGATACGCAGGGACCGAAACGCTCAAACCATAGAGACGCCCGCCTTTTTCTATAGGAACGGCGACGCACTCAACCCCTTCTGCCATCTCCTGATGATCATATGCAAAACCACACCGTCGGACCTCCTCGAGCTGCCGTATCAGGCCATCTATGTTTTTTACCGCATGCTCAGTCGTTTTTTCGAATGGAACAGGAAGCAGCGAGCGAACCAACTCCTCGTCCCATCGAGATAGAATCGCCTTTCCAATCGCCGTGCAGTGCGCAGGAAGGGTCTTACCGATTTCCGATGAAAGACGGATGTGCTGGGGAGAATCAACGCGCGAAATGTAGAGGACACGACCGTGGTCGAGCACACCGAGCTGACAGGTCTCTCCGCACGATGCGACAATCTTTCGCATGGCTGTCTCAAAAGAGGACAATCCCCCGCTCTCACGATCGAATGCCTTGCCCAGCAGATACGTCTTAAGCCCAATCGAATACCTACCGGTAGTCTCGTCATAACTAACGTAATCCGAATCGGCCATGGTGTGCAGAATCGAGAAGAGGCTACTCTTTGGAGCGCCGACAATGCGGCATATCTCCGCCATGGTAAGTCCGCTCTTTGTAGCCGAAAGGGCTTCAAAGATTGATAGAACCCGCAAGGTAGAACGGTGGCCAGCAGGATTATATCGCGAGGGCATGGCAACTCTCCTTGTTCATTAACGCCCAGACTTTCCCCGTAAGTATAGCGGCGTGCCCCTTAAAGCAACCGTTCACCGGCCAACCAAAACCATTCGCGGCGGGCCCGTGTGAGGTCTTTTGCATTTCATCTATACTGTTCCGTATAACGAATAACGTTCGTAAATACGAACGTTATTCAAGTGGACATAGGGAGGAAACATGTCAGACGTTGTAAGCCAAGGCCAAAACGCCGTAGTTATCGACCAGAAGGACAATGTCGCCGTCGCTACCTACCAACTGAAAGCTGGTGACGAGGCTCGTTACCCAACGCCGGACGGAACCATGGAGGCCGTCACGGTGACCGAAGACATCCCACTGTTCCACAAGATTGCCCTCGTGGGTATTCCCAAAGGGGAGAAGATCGTCAAGTATGGTGAGTTCATCGGAGTGGCCACCACGGACATCAAGCGTGGACAGCATGTTCATACGCACAACTGCGCCAGCTCCGACGACCTGAAGGACTCCGTCGTCACCGATACTGACTCTGTCGCCTTCAAGCCCTCCTCGTCCGCGGAGGGCACGCGCACCTTCATGGGCTACCGTCGCCCGGACGGTCGTGTCGGCATCCGCAACCACGTCCTGATCCTTCCCACGAGCATCTGTGCCTCCGACACCACGGAGAGGATCGCGAACGCGGTTGAGGGCTGCGTCTCCTTCCACAACCAGAATGGCTGCTCGCAGGTCGACTGCGACCAGAAGGTGACTATTGCTGCCTTGGCAGGCTACGCTGCGAACCCGAACATCTATGGCGTCGTTTGCGTCTCCCTGGGCTGCGAGGGCTGCCAGAACGACATCGTGGTCGACGCGATTCGCGAGCGCACCAACAAGCCCGTCGAGACCCTGGTCATCCAAAAGGTCGGCGGCTCCATCAGGGCGATCGAGGAGGGTACGCGCCTTGCCCGCAAGATGGTCGCCGAGGCGGACCGGTGCGTCCGCGAGCCCACTGATATCTCCGAGCTCATCTTCGGCACCAACTGCGGCGGCTCCGACCCCTCGAGCGGCCTTGGCTCCAACCCGCTGATCGGCGAGGTCTCCGACTGGCTCGTCAACCATGGTGCCACCTCCGTGCTGTGCGAGACGCCCGAGCTCTTTGGCGCCGAGCACATCCTCGCCCGCCGCGCGAAGGACAAGCAAGTTTCGGACGATATCCTCAAGATCGTCTACGACTACGAGAAGTACGTCCAGATGTTTGGCGCCGAGATGCGAGAGGGCAACCCCAGCCCTGGAAATATGGCTGGCGGACTCACGACCCTCGAGGAGAAGTCTCTCGGCTGCGTGCACAAGGGAGGCCACAGCTCCCTCAACGCCGTCTATCCGTACGCGGCGCAGCTCAATCCGCACGAGGGCCTCGTCGTGATGGACACCCCCGGCAACGACCCCTCCAGCGTGGGCGGCATCATCGCCGGCGGCTGCCAGCTCGTGGTCTTCTCGACCGGTCTTGGCACCCCCACCGGAAACGCCATCGCGCCCGTGTATCGCCTGACTGCCAACAAGCGCACCTACGAGGCCATGAGGGACAACACCGACCTCGACGCGAGCCCGACGATCTACGGCCCCGAGTCCATGGAGGAGATGCGCGACAGGATGCTCGACGACATCATCGCCGTCTGCAACGGCCGCAAGGTCTGCGCCGAGGCCCTTGGCTATACCGAGACCGCCCTTCCGCACATCTGCAACTATATGTAGGCCAGCGTCTGACAGGACGCTCCAGAAAGGAGAGAAACCGTGACAACCACGCAAGCCCCCGAAAAGATGCCCAACGCGTTCCAACGCGGCGTCAACGCGGTCATCGACCTGCTGTCCTCGTTCTTCCTCCCGATCATCAACCTGCTCGTCTCCGTCGGCATCCTCAAGGGCATCCTGACGCTTCTGCAGGTCTCGGGCATGGTCACCGACGACTCGACCACGTATGCGATCCTCAACGCGATGGCCGACTCGCTGTTCTACTTCATCCCGGTGTTTCTTGCTTACACCTCGTCAAAGCGCTTCGATGTTGACACGGTGACCGCCGTCCTTCTCGGCTGCATCCTGGTGTATCCGTCCATCACCACCATCATGGCGGCGGACGCGCCCGTCTACCTGTTTGGCCTCGAGCTCTCGAAGGCGACGTACTCCAGCTCCGTCATCCCCATCCTTCTTGCCATCTACTGCGCGAGCTGGGTCCAGAAGGCCTGCTACAAGATCATCCCCGAGACCTTCCGCGGCCTGTTCACGCCGCCTATCACGATCATCGTTATCGTCCCGCTCACCCTGGCCGTCTTCGGCCCCCTCGGCACCATCGTGGGCGGTTGGCTCGCGCAGGGCTACGAGGCCGTCTACAACCTCTCGCCGCTCGTCGCCGGCGCGCTGATCGGCGCGTTCCAGCCGTTCCTCGTCATCCTCGGCCTGCACTGGGCCCTGTTCCCCATTGCCATGAACAACGTCGCGGTCTACGGCTTCGACACCATCATGGCCCTGTTCGGCGGCGCGATCTTCGCCCAGGGCGGTGCCGCGCTCGCCGTCGCCCTCAAGACCAAGAACAAGAAGTTCCGCTCCCAGGCGATCTCCGCCTCGCTCACCACGCTGCTGGGCATCACCGAGCCCGCGATGTACGGCGTGAACCTGCGCCTCAAGAAGCCCATGGTCTGTGCATGCGTCGCCGGCGGCATTGGCTCCGCCGTGGCAGGCCTGTTCGGTTGCGCCGGCACCGCCTTCGCTTTGCCCGCGCTCACCACGCTGCCCGTCTTCATGAGCCGCGCGTTCGTTCCCTTCTGCATCTCGCTGGCGCTCGCCTTTGGCCTCGCCTTCCTGTTCACGCTCTTCGTCCCGATCGACGACGTGACCGAGGAGGAGATGGAGGCCGAGGAGCAGTCCGCCTAGCGTCCGGATTGCAAGGCCACTCTATGTCCCGCGCCTGCGGGTTCGACTGGAGGTGGTGCCCACCTGGCAGCAAAGCGTATCCGTCACTGACCATATATCCATAAGACATTGTTTGACGTAAGGAGAACAAAATGAAGAAGATCGACGCACACGCCCACGTCTTTGACCACATCGGCTCCATGGGCAAGGCCGGAGAGCTGCGTCCCCTAGGCAACGGCAACTGTCGCTGGGCCACCGGCGAAGAGTTCCGTATCATCCCCGAGGGCAAGGGAGACAAGGAGTACCTCGTTGAGACCTTCATGGACGTCATGGACGAGAACGACGTCGAGAAGGCCATCCTGCTGCAGGGCGTCCTGTACGGCCTGCAGAACGAATACGCCATGGAATGCGCCGAGAAGTACCCTGACCGCTTCAAAGCCGCGGTCATGCTCGACCCCTTCTGCCGTTGCGCCCAGCAGATCCTCGAGCACTTCATCAACGATCTGCACGCCCACGTCTTCAAGTTCGAGGTCTCTGTGGGCGGCGGCCTTTCCGGCTACCACCGTGATTTCGCGGTCGACGGCCCCGAGATGACAGTCCTCATCGACAGGATCGCCCAGGTCGAGGACGCCACTCTGGTGCTCGACATCGGCAGCCCCAACCAGTCCAGCTGCCAGCCCGAGGCCGTATATCGCCTGGCCAAGAAGTACCCCGGCCTGCACATTGTCGTCTGCCACCTGCTCGCCCCGTCCCTTGAGGACGGCGACGTCCTCAAGTGCGCGCTTCCGTACCTCGCCCACGATAACGTCTGGGTCGATCTCTCCGCGCTGCCCTGGAACGTCGCTCCCGAGGCCTACCCGTATCCCACCGCGCTCGAGTACATCGCGATGGCGAAGGACGTCCTGGGCGCTGACAAGATCATCTGGGGCACCGACTCCCCCTGTGTCCTCACCAAGTTCGACTACAAGGACCTCTATAGCTTCATCGAGGACTCCGACGTCTTCACCGACGCCGAGAAGCAGGGTGTCTTCTACGATAACGCCGTCAAGGCCTACTACCTCTAGGTCCTTCTCGGCAGTGCAGGGATTCGTGGGGGTGTGACCCCGGAAAGCGAGTGACACATGTTTGAGGGAGTCTTCTGCCCCTCCATCACCATCACCGACGATGATGGAAAGATCGATTACGAGCTGTGGGGCAGGCACCTGGACCACCTCGCCGATGCCGGCATTGACGGCGTGCTGTTGTTTGGCAGCATCGGCGAGTTCTACAGCGTGAGCCTCGAGGACAAGAAGTCGGTCATCGACTTTGCCGTCGAGCGGGTCGCTGGCCGCATGAAGGTCTTCGTCGGCGTGGGTGACACCACCTACGACAGCGTCCTCGAACTCACGCGCTATGCCCAAAAGGCCGGTGCCGACGCGGTTCTGGCGGTCTCGCCGTACTACTTCGGGCCCACCGACGACGCTGCCGAAAAGTACTTTGGTGGCATCGCAGACGCCACTGACCTGCCCGTCGTGCTATACAACTTTCCGGCGCGTACCGGCACCGACCTGTCGCCCGAGCTCGTGGCCAGGCTCGCCGACGCCCATCCGAATATCTGCGGCATCAAGGACACGGTCGACACCATCAGCCACACGCGCAAGGTCATCCGTGCCGTCCGCAAGGTCAACCCCGAGTTCTCGGTCCTTTCCGGCTTCGACGAGTACTACCTGGTCAATCGCGCAAGCGGCGGCAACGGTGTTCTGTGTGGCCTCACCAACGTGGAGCCCGAGCTCTTTGTGAGGATGCACGGCGCCTACCAGGCAGGCGACTTCGCGACCGCCATCGAGTGCGCCGAGCGCATCTCGTCGCTCATGGCCGTCTACGACGCCTGCGATTTGTTTATATCTGCCATCAAAGTAGCGGTCAACATAAAGGGTCTTCCGATCTCGACCGCGATCTTCGATCCTGCCATACAGGCCAGTGATGACCAAAAGGCAACAATCGAACAGCTCCTGTCATAGACTTGTATTTGGATCGATGTGAGATTATCGTCTTCACATCGATCCAAATATCTTTTTTCTTGTTTAATTTATGAATTTATTTCCATAACTTCATAAATATATGGAGACGAGGACCCGTGGGGGTCCTTTTTCATTTACTTCTACCTGCGCTTTTATCTGATTGTTGTATTTGAGCTCGGTTTGTCAGAAATCGGGCAAGCTTTTGGTCAGCTTCTGGTACTTACCCGCATGAACCATGGCGGTAGCCTCATCCCAAGCGCCGCGGCCTCCCCGTGCGGCGCACGAGGGATAAGGAGCAGCCATGTCCAACGCACCCACGCACTCTGTCCACAGCGCAATCGCAACAGGTCCGCTGCTCCTGCTCCTCTTTTTTCTGATCGGCTGCCTAGCCCCAGGGGCTGCACTCGCCGTCGACGGGAGTGATGCCCTTAATTTCCGCACCATAAGCGACGGTTGCGGCCCCTTCGGTGTCGGAAAATACGAGGCACAGGACACTTCGATTTCGTACTGCATGAATCAAGACTGCCCCGGCCCCAGCAAGCCGGGAGGACCATGGCGCACATATGACCAGGGCTGGACATGGCTCGCTGACGAATTTGCCGCCATCGTCTGTCACGGATATCCCTCCAATACATCCTTTGGCGGCCACAATCTGTCGCCCGATCTCGCCCGCGCCGCCACCCAGATTGCCGTGTGGATGCTCAACGGAACCACACGCCCCGACGGCACCTATTCGTATACAAATAGCAAGGGAGTTGTCAGGAGCGGTAGGTTTTACGAAAACGCCGAGGCCGTAGCGGCCGCACGTTGGCTCTACGAGAGCGCTAAGTCCGGATCCATTAAGGCTGCCCCACATCGAGCCAGGCGTTATCACGGCCCGGTCTCGGGCGAGGGTCGACACCAGGACATGCTCTATGTTCTGCCCGCCGTCTCTGTGTCTTTCCAAAAACAATCATCCCAGGCTGACATCACCGCCGGTAACGACACCTACAGACTCGGTAGCGCAACCTTCGATATCTTTGAAAGTGCGGGCGATGCACGTGTCGGCACTATCCAGATGGACGAAAACGGGCATGCGCAAGCAACACTTTTGCCCAATATGGCATATTACCTGGTCGAAACCAAAGCCCCGGCAGGCTATATTCCTCGAGGCGACCGAATAGCCTTCACTACACAAAACAGCGGCGAACATGTCACCATTAACGAACAGCCCGGCACCATCACCTTGCGTATTGCAAAAACCGATGCTGTCACAGATGGCGGAGCCCAAGTTGGGGCGTCGCTTGCGGGCGCTGAATTCACCTGCGTCTCGCAATCAACTCCCGGCTGGACTCGCACCCTTACGACCGACGAAAACGGACGGGCGATCCTCAATGACGTTCCTCTGGGCACTTTTACCATCTACGAATCGAAAGCACCCGAGGGCTACCTGATTTCAAACGACTGTTGGAGCTACACCGTCGGTGCCGAGCAGCTCGGAGATACGGGCATCGTTGAGCTCGAAAGCCGTATTCCCAACATCCCCATCGCCTTTGACCTTGAAATCTCGAAGTTTAAAGACCATGGCAATAACGATGAGTCCGGCCTTGAACAGCCGGCGGAAGGCGTCGTCTTTGAAGTTGTCAGCAATAGCTCTCAACAAGTCGTCGGCACGTTGACCACAAACGTTTACGGCTTTGCCTCCACCAAAGACCAGCCCGAAGCATGGTTTGGCGCAGGCAAGCGACCCGCCGGCGCTCACGGTGCCATTCCCTACGACCGCGCGGGCTACACCGTTCGCGAGGTTGCAGAAACGGTCCCTGAAGGATTTAAGCAAGCAGGGGAATGGACCATCGAGGCCAACCAGATTTCCGACGGTGCCGAGCTTCAATATATCGTGGACAACCACGCCCTGTCGACACATCTCCAGATTGTAAAACGTGATGCCCAAACAGGCGCCTCTGTTCCCCTAGCCGGATTTACCTTCCAACTACTCGACAGCAATCACAAACCCGTCTCGCAAACATGCTGGTATCCAGCACATAACGTAATGAACACCTTTACGACCGATGCGACGGGCACCGTCACACTGCCCGAATCGCTCGTGCCGGGCACCTATTATGTACGCGAAACCTCGGCCAAAGAGCCCTATCTTGTCGGCGAAGAGATCGAGGTAAACATACCCGCCGACATAAACCTAACACCCGTCGCAATCGCCTCGTATTATGACCGCGCCGCGACCGGAAACATCAAGATCGTTAAAACCAATGCCGTGGACGGTAGCAGCCTCGCGGGCGCCATCTTTGAGATCCGTGCCTCGGGTGATATCGTGCGTCCCGACGGTGGTATCGCCGCGGCCGATGGTGAGACCGTCGCGACCGTCACGACTGATGAAACCGGAGAAGCATGCGCGGACAACCTCCCGCTGGGATCTGGCACCGCACGCTACGAGGTTGTCGAGACTCAAGCGCCGACAGGCTTCTTACTCGATCGGACATCCCATATTGTCGACCTTACTTATGCCGACCAGAAAACACCCGTTGTGGAAGCACGGCTTAACGTATCCGACGATTACACCAAGGTTGATATTTCCAAGGTCGATGCAAGCGGTGAACAGGAAGTGGAAGGCGCACGGCTTACCTTATATGGTCCCGATAAAACCGAAATCGACTCCTGGACCTCATCTGACAAGCCGCACCGCGTCGAACATCTTACACCCGGCACCTACTCGTTGCGCGAAATGATGTCTCCGCGGACCTATGACCTTGCCGAGGAGATAACGTTTGAAATAAAGGATACGGGAGAAGTCCAATCCGTCGCGATGAAGGATACGCCCATCGAGATCAAAGGACAGGTCGACAAGCGTCAGGAGCTTGTCCAACCTATCGGGAAGGGTCTGCTGGCCAACGGCGATGGTAAAAATCGCGCCGCGACGCAAACCAATACGGATGGGCTTTTCTCCTATACCATCGATGCTCGAAACGATTCCGCTACTTGGGTTGATGAGTTTACGATTACCGATGATCTTGAGTGCGCCAAAGACGGCACGGCGAGATTCGTCTCAATCGAAACCCCCGTCGCCATCGGCGACCTCAACGGTCTGTGCAACGTGTGGTATCGCACGACGCCGTTGGACTCGACAGACGTCGATGAGCCGGCAAACGCGACGCTTGACGATGGGCACGAAAATCCTTGGCTTGAGTCCGACGAAGTAAAAGAGAGTCTGGGTGAAGATTGCCGCCTCGTCGATTACGACGGCTGGCACCTCTGGAAGGCGGATGTCTCGACCACGGAATCCGCCACACTCGAGGCGAAAGAACTCGACCTTTCATCCAATACCGTCGTGACGGGCATTCGCATTGAATACGGTGCGGTAGCCGCCGACTTTACGACTCGAAGCGATACGGATTCTTGGACCCGTGATGATCTCAAAGATGAGCACGACGACCTTGACGATGCCAAAGCAATCCTTGGCACAGATGCTCGGGGCGCAGTCGTGCACATGCAGGCAACGTCGGCTTACACACCCCAAACTGCACTCACCAACAGCGCACGCGTCGATCTTTGCCGCAACGGCGGCGGCGATAAACTTGAGTCACATGACGAGGACAGTGTCATTCAACGCTGTACCCTACCGCAGGACCTACCGGCAACAGGATCAGCTCCCATCGCCGCTTGCATCACCGCGCTCCTGACCTCGGGTGCCGCAGCCCTATGGTTCGCTCGCCTTAGGTCAATCCCAAAGAAGCGCTAGCGCGATGAAAAAGCGGGCGAGCCAGTCCCCCGGCTCGCCCGCTTTCAATCATTTAAATCGCCGCATCTACTCTGCAGACGAAGATCCACCATCAACGATTGCTTGCTCGGACTCAGGAATCCCATCGGCACCCGTGCTCTGTTCTTGCTCCACCTCTTCGCTGATTGCGGAGGCGGGGGTCGAGCCCTTCGCGCCCACGATGTAGGCAGCTCCAAACCCTAACGCAATGGCAATCAAGGTCAAAATCACGTAGACAGGCCAATGGCGCTTAATATACGAAAACACGTTGACTCCTTAGAGCTCCGTCTACGAACGGCGGATAACCTCGGTCACGACCTCGGATACCGTGGCAATGTTCGTCGGGTTGACATTGTGGGGCAGGTCGTCCTCGGTACGAGCGCAAGCCAGACGCGTGCCGTCCACGCCGGCGATGGTGAGGGCTCGGCGGCTCGCCTCGAGCGCGGCGTAGGCATCGGTCTTGG
Organism: uncultured Collinsella sp.; assembly: GCA_902496375.1. Taxonomy (GTDB): domain Bacteria; phylum Actinomycetota; class Coriobacteriia; order Coriobacteriales; family Coriobacteriaceae; genus Collinsella. The sequence continues at coordinate 23,445 of CABVAS010000002.1, read as the reverse complement.
CATAGGGCATCTCGAGCGCGCCACAATCGACATGGAACGACTTGCACACCTTGCTGACCAGGTTCATGATGCGGCGATCGCCCTTGAGCAGCTGCTGTTCGCCCTCAACCGTCACCACCGAAAGCCTACCGGCGCCGACGGATTCAAGATTGATGAAGAAGACGCCGCGGAGCTTATCGCGATGCGAAGCCAAGAAGGCCTTCATACCGGCGCCATCACAATCCGAGGCGCCCGTTGCCACAAACCAGATATCGTGACCGAGCAGCTCATCGTCGCCCATAGAAGCGACAGCCGAGAGCATATCTTCGGAAGAAGCACCGTCGGAAGACGTAGCGCCGCCCTTCCAGCCATCGTTATCGTCCTCGAAATTATCCCACGAACCGATGCCGCGACCGGACTTCTTGGCATCGTAATCGTCTTCGACGCCCAGCCAGTCACTCATGCTGTCCTGTTCGTTTTTCTTTTTACGACCGAACAGGCCGCCCAGGCCGCGCTTGCGAGACTTAGGTGCCGCAGGGGCGGGAGCCGAAATGGTCTCGATCGGCTGTGCGCCCGACGCAACGGGCATAGGAGGCGCAACGGGTGCCGATGTGGGTTCGGGACCCTGAGCGGTAGCAAAGGGGTCGTTGACCTGTGCGGAGGGATCGGGAAGGTCGAACAGCGACGTGCGAGACGCAACGTTTGTCTGCTTCATCGACGGCAGCGACGGATCGGGGACCGAAGCCAGCGGAGACGAGGAGGGTGCAGGCGACGGTGCCGACGCCGGATCGGGAACATTCATCTGCGGACGCGGCGATGCCTGGGAGGAAATCTGGGCCATAAGGGAATCGACCGTTTCGTCCTGGGTGGGAGCGACATTGGCAACCGTGGCACCGGAACCACTCGGGGTCGGCATGGTGAAAATCTGCGTGGAGTAAGGCCTCGACTCATCCGTCTCGGGAGTCTCGGAAACCGCAGGCACTTCCTCCTGCTCGACCTCGGTCGAATCACCTTGATCGGCTGCCGCGTATTGCTCTTCGTCAGAGTTGGCCTCGACGGACTCGTCCTCGGCGGCATCTTGGATTTCGGCAGCATCAATGGGCTCGTCATCGTCTGCCGCGTCGCCCTGCTCATCGGAAACAGGAAGGGGCTCGGCAATTGCGGTGCCTTGCTTTTCAAACGTTATCGTGGAATCGAACTGCGCGGCATCAAACGACATGGTGCTATCGACGTGCTGCTGAGCCTCGAAAGACGTTGTTGCCTCAACAACATCCGCTGACGTCGGTTGCTGGGACTCAAAGGACGTCGTAGCTTCGGCAGCGTCGACGGGCCCGGACTGCATAGCCTCGTTCTGCTCGAACTCTTGCGCCGCGCGCTCACGTGCCGCCTCGGCTGCCTGCTGCTGAGCGATAGCCTCCTGCTCGGCAGCCTCGCGTGCGGCAGCGCGCTTCTCCTCGAAATCGTCGACAAATTTCCTGCCCTTTGCAAGCGCACCCTTAAAGAAGCTGGAAGCGCTGGCGCCAATCGAAGAGAACGCGGATGCAATATCGGCATGGGGCGTTGCCGCGGGAATCTCGGCAGAGAAATCAGTATCGCTCTCGTAAGACACGCGCCTCGGCTGTTCAACGTAATCGTCGTCAGACTCGTCCGCAACGTCTTGCGCCGGCGCGGCGGGAGCCAAAATGTCCAGTCCTGCCGCGGGATCGATCGCGGACACCGCCTCGGGCTCGGCAACGGCAGCGGTAACCGCGGCAGACTCATCATCCGCAGTGACAACGGGCGCAGGCTCGGGCTCAAACGTCGGCTCCTCGCCCTCCTCGTAATCGAGCGTGCAGGACTCGGGAAGCATTCCGAGTGCACGGATGGCATCCGAACCAAAGCGAATGTTGCCGGCGGCGTTGCGATAGAGCTTGGGCTCGGGCTCGGCCGCGGCAGGCTCCTCCGCCGGCTCAGCAGCGGGAACCTCGTCATTGAACTCTTCGGCCTGGACAGCCTGATTCTGATCCTCGGGCACGATGGCGCCAATCAGCGTCTCGTCGGCAGACGCACCCTCAAAGCCCTCAATCTGCTCGTCAAAAGCCTCGCCCTGTTCGGGCTCGGTTTGAGCGTCGGGAGCAATCGGCTGACCGAACTCGTCCTCGGCGTAGGTAGGCTCTTCGTACTCGATGGTGTTGCCGTAGTCGTTTTGCTGCTGGGCCGCGGCATACTCCGCCGCCGCGCGCGCCATTTCCTCGGCACGACGTTTCTGCTCCCCAAAATAGGTATCGAACGGAACATCGTCGGGAAACTCGTTCTCGCCCTGGAAGGGAGCAACGTTGTCCATAACGCCGAGCATAGCGGCGACAGAAGACTTGTTGCACACCGCGCCGGACGTATAGGGAAGAACGTGGCGGTTAGAGATGATGTTTGCCGCGTTGGCAAGTGCAACGAGGGAAGCGAGGATCGCGACAATCCACAGCAGAACCTTGAGCGCGCCGGGGAGCGGCAGGATACGCAGGATGGCAACGGCAGCAGGGGCAATCGTGGCAACGGGCAACAGCTTGGCGATGAGCGCACGATACGAAGCATAGGGCTCGCGGGCGAGCAGCTCAGCACGGGGAGAGTCGTAGTGTGCGACAACGACCACCGGGCGGTTGCGCGGAGACGCGAGCGGGCCCGAGGCCTTGTGGTAGGCGATGACATTTTGGCTCACGCCCGTCTTGCCCAGGCGCGAAACCACGGGGTGGCCCGTGCGCTCGAGCACGTAAAGAACGGCGCCGACAATGGCCAGCAAGGTGCCGACCAAGCCGATACCGCCGCCGATGCCCATCAGCAGGGCGCCGGCAAACGCAAGAATACCGGTAACGGCAAATGCCAATCTACTGGGCGCCGGGGCATTGAACTCCTGAACCTCGGGGTCAAAGTCGTGGTTGCGGAAGATCTGAGCGATATCCTCGGCAGCCAAGCGCTCTTCTTCGCTGCATGCCGGCGTAATGCCGGTGTTCTGCAGCAGGTGGTTAATATAGTTCTGGGTGTTCGCCATGTGCGCTCCACATCCATAATCCGACAAATAGGCCCAATGCATGCACATTAGAACCGTATATAGTCGAAAGTATACCCCGAGCGAGCGCAAACGACCGAATTCGGGCCATCTTAACGCCTCGAGCGGACAAGGATATAGCCTAATCTCCATATCGGACTAAAATCATGGCAGCAAACCACCTTCTCATGCGAGGACTCTATGACGGCAAGCGACGCGACCGCGACAATTAAAAAGGGGAATTCGGAGCCCGGTTTCGATAAAACGGCTCAGCGCATCCTCAATCTTTTCTTTGTGCTCAACAGCTCCCCCGAACCGCTGACGACCGAGCAGATCGTCTTGGATTCTGACCTGGGATATGGCTCGGGCAATATCGACTCGGATAAGCGCAAGTTTCGGCGCGATCGTGACAAACTGCTCGAGCGTGGCATCTTAATCAAGGAGGTTCGCCCCGCCGGTGCGCAGGAGACCGAGGAAAGCTCGTGGACAATCGACCGCGAGCACACGTTTGCTGCAGGCGGCCTCATCACCGCAGACGACGCCGATATCCTACTCAACGCCATCGACCAGACGCTAGCGGCCGGCTCTTCCACCTTTGCCGCGCCGCTTGCCGATATTCGCTCCAAAATTGCCTACCTCACCGGCAGGACGACGGTGGACGAAGTACCGATCCGCCGCTCTCCCACCGTCGATGCGGTATGGAGCGCCTTTGCCGAGCGATGCGCGCTGCGATTTTTATATCAGAACGGACGCGGCGAGCAGAAAGAACGTACCGTCTGTGTCTACGGCATGTTCGAACGCGAGGGCGTGGCGTACTTCTGCGGCCTCGACAATGTCACCGACGACATCAGGACATTCCGCTGCGACCGTATCGTTCGCGCATGGCGTCCTTCGAAGGCCTACGCCATCCCTGCGGACTTCAATCTCAACGACTATCTGTTCTTTGAATTCGATTTCGCCGACCGACCGCCCGTTGCAGCCACGTTCTCGTTCGCCCCTCAGACGCAGATCGATATGATCAACGGCCTCACGCGCGGGCGAGGTGAGCTCACACACACCGATGCGGGATGGATCTGGACCGTTGACGTGCGCGACCTTGAAGCCGCCGCCTCATTTTGCATGGCCCACGCCATGGACGGCATGAGGCCCATGGCCCCCAAATCGCTCAAGCAGGCGTGGAACCACCTCATTGAAAGGACGGTGCACGAGTATGCCCGTGCGTAAACTCACCAGCGAGCAGAGACTCTCGCGCGCCATCGACATCATGGAGGCCCTCTACGCCGCCGGCGAGAGCGGCATGACACGAACCGAGATTTGCGGCCGCTTTGACATCACGGGAGTATCGCTCGACGAGATTCTCGAGATCGTCTCGACGCTCGCGGACCGAGAATCTGGTGCGCGCATCATCTGCGAATGCCACGGCGAGCGTGTGGTCCTCACTGGTGACGCCGGGCGTGTGCTACCGTTGCGCTTGAGTGCAGCCGAGGGCGCTGTGCTCAACCACGAACTTGAATCGTTGGGGATCGAGCCGCAGACGGCAGCTCGGATTCGACACGCCCTTCTACCCGAAGAGCTCGGCTATAACCAGCGCGTCTTTGACACCGTCAACCACGGGTCGCACTGGCAGCAGCTGAGCTGTGCCATTCAGGACGGCGTTCGCTGCCGCATCTCATATCGCTCGATGGACGATGCACGGCCACGCGAGCGTCTGGTCGACCCCTTGCGCATTACGGCAAACGGCGACCAAACATACCTGATTGCCTGGGACATCACAGTCGATGAGCAGCGCACCTATCGCATGGATAAAATCGAGGGACTCGCCTTGACGGAAGACTCCGTCGTGCCTCACACACCGGACGTCGCATCCCTCCACGATTCCCTTGCCCGGACGCAGCGCAGCGCAAAGCTCTTGATGCCATTCGATATGGCGGAGCATCTGGACTGGGCCGGCATCACCCTAATCGAGCGCGGCGGGGCAGACATGGCAACGGTAACTGTGCATTACGGCTCCGAGCGTTGGCTACTGAGCCAGGTAATCGCAGCGGGCGGAGCCATCCGCATCTTGGATGACCCCGCCCTGTCAAAGCGCCTGTGCGATATGGCAAAAACCCTCGTCTGTCCGCTTTAGCGCCGCCGCTCGTGGCGTGCGCGCCACAGTTGCAGATAGTGCCCGATCTGCGCCGATTCGATGCGCTGGTAGGAGCTCGTGGGCAGCGACGTTAAGAACTTCTTTCCGTAGCCCTTCGTCACCAGGCGCGGGTCGGCCAGAATCAGCACGCCGCAATCGGTCGACGAGCGGATAAGGCGGCCGGCCGCCTGCTTGACCTCGAGCACCGCCTCGGGCAGCGAATAGCGCGCCCAAGCGCGGTCTTCGCGCAGGTTGCGCTCGCACGAGAGCGGGTCCGTGGGACTCGAGAACGGCAGCTTGGGAATGATGACGCAGCGCAGCGTCTCGCCGCTGGCGTCGAACCCCTCCCAGAAGGCCTTAAGCGCAAAAAGCGATGAAGTCGGCTCGTTGATAAACCGATCGCGCAGGCGACGAGGAGATGAGTTGCGCTGCTGGCAGTTGAGCTCCAGACCCGCACGGGCCATCTTGGGCTCAACGCGGGCGTACAGGTCTTCCATGTCGCGCCGATTGGTGAACAGTGTGAGCACCGATCCGCCCATGGCAAGATGGGCGTCGACCAGCACGCGCTCGAGCGCCGTAAGATAGCTCTCGCGATCGCGCGGATCGGGGATATCGCCCGCAACGACTACAGCCATGTTCGAATCGAAGTCGTAGCTCGAGTCCAAGTGCAGCGATGAGGATGTTGAAGCGCCGATGCGATCGAGGCCGACCGCGTGGTTAAAGTGTTCGAAGCTTTTGGACACCGTCATGGTCGCCGAGGCAAAGATAGCCGTGTGAACCTCGGGCAGCCACTCGGTTGCCAAGGCCTCGCCAATGTCGATGCGCTCTGCGGTCATTGACTCTCCGCCGGCACGCAGCCTGCGATTGACCTGCAGCGAATACACGTAGTGTTCATCGGTGCCATCAATGATGAGTTTGAGGTTCTCGGCCAGCTCGTGCAGGCGGCGCGAGATATCACCCAGGTCGACAACAACCTCGGGCTTGTCGGCGGCGACGGCTTGCACCAGCGCGTCGACGCTCTTGTCAGCCTGTTCCAATACGTCGATGGCAGCGTAGGCCGACTGTAAGAAATCATGCCAGTCGTCAGATTCGCGCAGCTCGGGGCCAATCCATAGATTGGCATTGTCATAACCCCCACGGGAACGGCTTCCGATCTATAGATTCGGCGGCCGAGCTCGCGAACGCCATCGAACACGTCGGCGATTGCCATGCTCGCGCGCGCAACCGTCGACGTCGCCTTGGCAGTAAGGCCCAGATAGAGCGTAGAGCCCTCGGAGGTTGCCAAATCACGGGAGACCTGGCTTAGCGCACCGGTGCTCGAGCCACCCAGGCGCTCAAACAGAACGCGTGATTCGTCCGCCGACACCACGCGCGCCCACTGACGGCGCGCCTCGCGCTCGATGGAATGGGCCTCGTCGATTACCCAATGACGAATCGGAGGTAAAATCCTGCCCTCGGCCGCGACATTGCGGAACAGCAGGGAATGGTTGGTGACCACCACGTCGGCATGCGCTGCACGACGGCGAGCGCCGTGGACCAAACATTTATCAGGGAAAAACGGGCAGAGGCGACGAGCACACTCGCGCGAGGCCGTCGTAAAGTCGGGGCGGTTGACGCTGCGCCACCGAATGCCGAGCGAGTCGAGGTCGCCATCGGCTGATTGGCAGACGTACGCCATAATGACCGCGACCGCCGTGAGCGTGTCCGCCGGATCGCGCTTGGTGGTAATCTCGACCTGGCCGCGGCTCATGCGCTCAAGCTTGCGCAGGCATGGATAGTGGTCATACCCCTTGAGAGCGCAAAATGACAGACCACCGTCCAGTTGCTCGGCAAGTTTTGGCAGCTCATGGTACATGAGCTGGTCGGCAAGATTATTCGATTTGGTCGCAATACCAACCGTGATGTTGTTACGGCGCGCTGCCTCGGCAAAAGGCACCAGATAGGCCATCGATTTGCCGACGCCCGTGCCCGCCTCAATTACACGATGAGTGCCCGTGACCAGCGCATCGCGGACCTCGAGCGCCATCGCGATCTGCTCATCACGCGGCTCGTAGGTGGGATACATGCGATTGACCAGGCCACCTGGCGCATAGTCTGCCTCAATCTCCTCACGACTCGGCATCTTGAGGACCGGCAGTTCGTCGGCGTCCACCCGATCGTCGGCGCGATCGGCCTTGAGAACGTCAGCACGAGCGGCGCTGAGAGAGAAGATAGAACCAGGGTTCTGCCCTGCCAAGAATGAGAAGATAGGACGATAGGACCAAGGCACATCCGGATGCATGTCGGCTAGGCGCGCCATGAGGCCCTGAGGCAAGTCGGTGAGCGCCACGAGCAACACGCGCCATACGCCACACAGGGCGTCGACGTCGGCATTGGCACGGTGTGATACCGAGTCACAGCCAAACAGATCGGCCATAAAAGACAACTTGTGCGATGCCAGGCGCGGAAGCGCGATGCGCGACAGCGCCAGCGAATCGATCCAGATATCGCTCACGTTGACGCCGCCTTTGACCGACTCGATAAACGAGCGGTCGAACGTGGCGTTATGTGCGATTACCGGGCAACCACCGACAAAATCGGCGAGAGCGGCTACGGCCTCAACGGCCGACGGGGCATCTGCCACATCGGCATTTGTAATGCTCGTGAGCTCGGTGATCTCGGCGGGAATCAGCTGCTTGGGATGCACGAAGGTATCGAAGCGGTCGACGACCTCGCGGCCCGAAAGACGGGCCGCCGAGATCTCGATCAGCTCATTGTCCTGCACCGAAAGACCTGTGGTCTCGGTATCGAGGACAATCACATCTTCCTCGATAAGGCCGAAGGACTGCGTTTTGGCGCGTTCGGCAAGCGTGGCATAGGAGTCGATGACAAACTGCGGCGTTCCTGACGAAACCGCGTCCTCGATTAGCATGCAATGCCCGCTCGACGAAGGCCCATACGAATCAGGCTGTCACAGACCTGCGGGAACGTCATGTCGTCGGTGTGGCGGATCTCGTCCGGATACAGCGACGTATCGGTCATGCCGGGAATGGTATTGGTCTCGAGGATAACGGGGCCGTCCTCACTCACGATAAAGTCGCTGCGCGAGATACCCAGGCAACCGAGGGCCTTGTGAGCAGCACAGGCAAGCTCCTGAGCGCGAGCGTAATTCTCGGGTGAAATCTGCGCCGGAATGCGATGGATGTCCGTAGGGTCGACATATTTCACGTCCAGATCGTAGAACTCGCAGTCCTCGGGTTTGCGAATCTCGACAATCGGCAGAGCGCGCACGTCGTCCTCGCCGTACACACCGACGGTGATCTCGGTACCCTCGATGCACTTCTCGACCAGCACTTTGTCGCCGTACGCAAACGCCTTGGCGATTGCCGCGGGCAGCTCGGAGGGCTCATGGACCAGGGAAATGCCATAGCTGGAACCGTTGACGGCCGGCTTCACAAAGCAGCGCTCGCCACAAACCTCGACGATATGATCGATATCGACTTCATCGCCCACCTCGAGCGCGAGGCCGGGGGCAATGGGAATGCCCGCCTTGGCGTACAGGAGCTTAGAGACCTCCTTGTCGGCACCGCAGGCGCTGGCAAGCACGCCCGAGGCCGTGTAGGGGATACCCAGGGTCTCCATGGCGCCCTGCATGGCGCCATCCTCGCCGCCGGCACCGTGCATGGCGATAAACGCCACGTCAAAGCCGCCGGTCGCCATGGTTACCATAAAATCATCGGCAGCCGTGTCGAGCAGCTCCACCGAAGTGTAGCCGGCCTCCTTCAAGGCAACCACGACGTTCTTTCCCGAATTGAGCGAGATCTCGCGCTCAGCGGAATGACCGCCCGCCAAGACCGCTACGTGCATGTTCTCTAGGCTTTTACCCGGCATGGGCAGACTCCTCCTCTATAATTTCTGCAGCTGATACCATATTGTAGCGATACCCTCTACGTTTCCCCAAAATCGAAAGGCTTCCATGAATCCCAGGACTAAATCTCAGGACATTCGCGACTTGAGCCAAAACGATATTCGCGAGCTCGTGGCCGAGCTTGGCCAGCCCGCCTTCCGCGCGAAGCAGCTCATCGAATGGGTCTTTGAGAAGAACGTTTGTTCGTTTGACGATATGACCAACCTTCCCAAGGCTTTCCGCGAGCAGCTTAAAGAGGCTTTCGCCTTTGACACGCCGACTGAACTCACCAAGCAGGTTTCCAAAGATGGCTCTCGCAAGTATCTGCTCGAGTACCACGACGGCGTTTCCGTCGAGACCGTCGGCATGCCCCGTCGTAACAAGCTTTCCGTCTGCGTTTCCACCCAGGCAGGCTGTGGCATGGGCTGTGCCTTTTGCGCTACCGGTCTCAACGGCCTCAAGCGCTCTCTGACCGCTCAAGAGATCGTCGACCAGGTACTTCATGTATCCAACGACTTTGGCGAGCGCGCCACGAGCGTTGTCTTCATGGGCCAGGGCGAGCCGTTTGCCAACTACGACGAGGTTCTCAAGGCGCTGCGAATCCTCAACGACCCCGATGGCATCGGTATCGGCGCTCGTCACCTCACCGTCTCTACCAGCGGCGTTATTCCCGGTATTCGCAAATTTGCCGACATCCCCGAGCAGTTCACGCTTGCCGTTTCCCTGCATTCCGCCATCCAGTCGACGCGCAATAAGCTCATGCCCGGTGTTAAGAAGTACACGCTGCTTCGCCTTCACGAAGCGCTTCAGCTCTACACCGAGAAGACCGGCCGCCGCCCGACCTATGAGTATGCCATGATCGAAGGCGTCAACGATACGAATCCCGAAATGCAGGCGCTCTGCGACTTCTGCGAGGGAACGCTGTGCCACGTTAACCTCATTCAGCTTAACGACATCGAGGGTAGCCCGCTCAAGCCGTCGCCGATTCATAAGGTTGAGGATCTTCAGCGTCGTCTTGAGTCCCGTGGCATCGAGACCACGATTCGTAACTCCCGTGGTAACGATATTGACGCCGCTTGCGGACAGCTGAAGCAGCGCTTCAAAGTTCAGAAGAACGCATAGGGGAGTCGCATCCCAAAACGTTTCATGTGAAACATCGAACGACCCCGGTTACAGAATATGCAACCGGGGTCGTTTCATTTATTGACCTTAATTTTGAATCAGCTGCTACCTGTCCCATTTTTACGGCCAAAATAAGGGGTCCTTGTCTCATGAATCAGACAAGGACCCCTCAAAATATGCTGAGTAATTGTTAGGTACCTAATAGCCTACATTTTCCCATTGGTTGCTGACCCAACCTTGATTAATCTTGGGATTCTTCGTTACCTGAGCAGTACGCATGGCAACATCTTCTGTCATAACATCCATTTTCTTTTTGGAAGTATCGACGATATCTTGCGCGCTACGAAGCAAACGACCTCGAAGTTCATCGTCTGTAGCGATCCTATAGCCAGCAAAGGCACCAGCCGCGACAGTCGTCACCAATGCAATCGCTGTTAAAATCTTATTCCTCATCTTGGCCTCCTTGATCAAACTGAATCATTTCGCCAAGAATACGAGAGAGCTCTTCCTCGTCTTTAAACTCAATCTCAATCTTATTCTTTCCACGCGAGCTCTTCACACGCACGTTGGTATTAAAAACCTGACGAAGCACGCGGGCAGCCTTTTTAAAAGACTGAGGCGTTGCAGGCCTCGGCGTCTTAGGTGTCTCTCCGGCAGAAAACAACGGAGCAAGATTTTCTGTCGCTCTTACGGAAAGGCCCTCTGTAACAACTTTCTCTGCAAGTCGAATACGCGCGTCCTCATAGGGAACTGCAAGAATCGCACGTGCATGACCAGCAGTAAGTTTACCCTCAAAAATCATCTGCTGAACTACTTCGGGGAGATCGAGAAGACGCAGCGAGTTTGTAATTGCAGAGCGTGACTTGCTTACTGCCTTGGACAATGCCTCCTGGGTCATCCCGCTGGCATCAATGAGTTGGCGATAGCCCTTAGCCTCTTCGACGGGATTCAGATCAGAACGCTGAAGGTTTTCGATAAGAGCAAGAGCCAGCATCTCTTCATCATTTACCTCTTTAATGATGACTGGCAATTCTTCAAGGCCAGCAAGCTTTGACGCCTGGTAACGACGCTCACCAGCGATGATCTCATAGCCGTTTCCATGTTTGCGAACCAAAAGCGGCTGCAAAACGCCATGTTCTTGGATTGACTCGCTCAACTCGCGAAGTTCAGTTTCGTTAAAGTGAATTCGCGGCTGATTAGGGTTGGGAACGATATCCTCAATAGGTAGTTTTGTTTCAGATGCGGCATTTGAAGCCGATGCAGCCGAACCGCCGGTCTCATACTCGGCCTCTGAGACCAAAGCATTGAGTCCACGTCCCAATCCGCCACGTTTCTTTACACTAGGCACGCTTGATCACCTCTTTTGCAAGGTTCATATATGCTTTTGCACCCTTATTTTGAGGTGCATAGGTAATTACCGGTTCTCCAAAAGACGGAGCTTCGGAGATTTTAACCGTACGGGGGATTAGCGTCTTAAACGCCTTATCACCAAAGTACGATTGAACCTCCTCAACAACCTGATTCGATAGTGAAGTACGCGAGTCATACATGGTCATAAGCACACCATAGGTGTCTAAGCCCTTGTTCAGCCGTGATTTGACCATCTTCATTGACTCAAGCAGCTTCGTAACGCCCTCGAGTGCGTAATATTCGCACTGGATCGGAATCAAAACGCTGTCTGCTGCGGTCAAAGCGTTGATAGTAAGCAGGCCGAGCGAAGGAGGACAGTCAATGAAAATAAAGTCAAACTCGTCCTGAATCGGCTCAAGCAAATCTTTGAGGCGGGTTTCACGAGCAATTGCGCTTACGAGCTCAATTTCCGCGCCTGCAAGTTGAATTGTAGCCGGAATAACGAATACCTTTTTACAATTTGTATCAAGAACAAGCGATTCTGCCGGCACATCATTCAACAATGCATCATAGATGCAGTGATCAAGGTCTTCTTTTTCAATTCCGAATCCACTGGTGCTGTTTCCCTGCGGATCAAAATCGACAATCAGTGTCTTACGACCCTGCTCACCCAGTGCTGCTGCAAGGTTTACGGCCGTCGTTGACTTACCGACGCCGCCTTTTTGATTGATGATTGCAATGATACGCGTGTCTTTTGCGCTCTTAGAACGCTTAACGTCGCGAAATCCCACGGTCCCTCCTGGTGTGTATTAAAGCTGTCAAACGGAGGATGTTTCACGTGAAACATTCCGAATCGATATCAACCGCCATGTTTCACGTGAAACACTGCAAGTTGTTAGTATCCATTATGTTTCACGTGAAACATCTAGGCAAGCGGATTCTTCTTTGCCACGCCATTTGCACGAGGCAATGAGACAGATGCTGGATGACTCTTCTTAAGAACAATGAACTCCCTGTGACCCAAGCCTTCAGGCAAATCAATTGCGTCATTCAGAAGCAAAGTGAAGCCGCAAATCTTAGCTGCTGACATGCCGGAAGCAAGCTCCTCATCCGAAGGATTGCCCTTGGTTATAACAAATAGACCTCCATCCTTCAGATACGGAGCCGCATATTCAACAAGAATCGGTAGAGGGGCCAGTGCGCGGGCGGTTACAACAGAGAACTGCTTCTTATGGCTCCGAGCATATTCTTCAAGACGATCATGAACCGCATGGGCATGTTTCAATCCAAGAGCATGGACAAAGGAATTTACCGCATCAACCTTCTTGCCAACAGAGTCAATATAAGTAGCTTTACGATGCGTGGTTATGGTTAATGGAATACCAGGGAAGCCCGCACCTGTTCCCATATCGAGCAAAGCTCCCTCAGGAGCCTTGCTGATATAGGGGAGCAAAACAAGTGAGTCGAGGATATGAAGTACTGCAGCATCTTCTACGTTAAGAATACGGGTGAGATTGGTTGTCTTATTTGTTTCTAGAACCAAATCCAAATGCTGAATACATTTCCTCAGCTCAACATCAGTTACGCTCAAGGAATACTCTTTGCAATAGAAAGCTAGACGACTCAACATCTCGTCAGCTTGCTGATCAGTAAGTACTAACAACGAAAGCTCCTTTCTGACAAAAATCAGCGTATCGAGAACTTTTGACAAAAAAAGGGGACGTGGAAACCACGTCCCCTTAGCATAAACTCGAGTAGATTATCGAGCAACAATCACCACATGGCGATCAGGGTCAGAACCCTCAGAATGAGTATCGACGGCATCATTGCCACGAAGTGCAATGTGAACCAGTCGACGCTCGTAGGCATTCATGGGCGGAAGCGAAACACTCTTATGAGTGCGAATGGCACGCTCGGCAGCAGACTGAGCCATGGAGGCAACCTTGTCCTGACGGCGGCTCTTGTATCCCTCGACGTCCACTACAACCGGATACCTAAAGCCAAGTTTGCGGCTCACCAGCAAAGAGAACATAACCTGAAGGGCATCAAGGGTGCGACCATGACGGCCAATGAGAACAGCAAGGTCGGGAGCCGTTACATCCAAAATCAGCTCACCTTCGTCGCCCTCATACTCATCGATAGGAGAGTTGGCGGCATCGAAGTGCGAAAGGATGGAACGCAGGATGGAAATAGCAACATCGGCAATGGTGTCGAGCTCCTCATCGGTCAGCTCTTCACCAGCCTTGTAGCGCTGTGCAATCTCGGGATAATCGCCCGCGACCTGCGGGGCAACCTCCTCAAGCATATCCTCGATGATCTCTTCAGACATAACGTACTCCAAAAGTTAGGTACCTAAATAAGATTGATATCCCACTACTTCTTCTTATGCGGGCGCGGCTTCTTCTCTCGACGAGTGACCTCAACCTGCAGCGGAGCGTTCTTAAGACGCTCCTCCTCATCGGCCTTCGCCTTGTCGATGACCTTCTGCGTCACAAAAATCTGCTGGATAACCTGCCAAGCAGACGAGACGTCGTAGTACAGCAGAACACCAACGGGAAGGCTCCAGCCCATCCAAAGCATCATGACCGTCATGACAACGGCCATCATACGCATGCTCTGAGCCTGCTGGCCGGTCTGGTTGCGCGACATATAGAGCTGCGGAATCAGGGTCAGAACGGCGAACAGGATCAGGCAAACCAGCGCAGGCAGTGCAACCATAAAGCCATCGGCAAAGGAAGCACTCGGCGTGGTGGTCAGGTCGGGCAGGATGTTGAAGAACGAGAACGTGCCGTCGTTAAAGTACTGCGGCAGGTTGCGCAGCAATGTAAACAGGGCGAACAGGATAGGCATCTGAATCAGCAGCGGCAGACAGCCAGCCATGGGGTTGAACTTGTTCTCGCTGTAGAACTTCTGCATCTCCTCGGCCTGACGCTGGGGATCGTCGGCATAGCGCTCCTGGATCTCGAGCATCTTGGGCTGCAGCACCTGCATGCGAGCCGTCGACTTGGTCGACTTGAGCATGAGCGGCGTCAGCAGCAGACGGATGATGACCACCAGGATGATGATGGACAGGCCCCAGTCGACCGCAAAGGTCTGGATGAGCTTGAGCAGCTCGAAAAGGATGTTAACGATCCAATCCCACATGTAAGTTTTCCTCCGATAGCGAGTGCCCGCTAGGGCACAGGGTCATAACCGCCGACGTGCAGGGGATTGCAACGAGCGATGCGCCTCACGGCAAGCCAGCAGCCTCTCAAAACACCGTGCTTCTCAATCGCCTGGATGGCGTATTGCGAGCACGTTGGGTAATAAATGCAGGCGTCAGGCAATAAGGGCGAAATAACCTGTTGATATATGCGAATAGGAGCGATGGCAACACGTCGCAAAACGTGATTGCTCATCGCTCCTCCCCGGCAACGCCGGCGCGCTTCATAAGCGAACGCAACGCCTTGTCCATCTCCTGCGGCGAGGAAACCCTCGTCTTGGGAGTTGCAAACAAGATGATGTCATAACCCGCAACGGGAAATCCGCAGCTGCGGGCGGCCTCGCGCATCACACGCTTAGATCGGTTGCGCACGACGGCACAACCGAGTCGCTTAGCACCAACGAAGGCGACCCTTCCGGAGTCGCCTTCGCCAACCGATTCACATATGGTCATTCGAATCAGAGGGTGATTGAAACGACGCCCCTGACTGAACACATGCTCGAAATCTTGCCGAGACTTAATAGTCTTCATGCGAGATGTGTGTATCGCTGCTAGACAGTGAGACGCTTGCGGCCCTTGGCGCGACGACGGGCGAGCACGGCACGACCACCCTTAGTGGCCATACGGGCACGGAAGCCATGGGTCTTGGCACGCTTACGCTTATTAGGCTGATACGTACGCTTCATCTTAAGTTCCTCCTGCTGCATTTCGAGTGTCCGCGGGGACGCGGACGCAGATATAGACACGTGAGCTTGAAGATTGTAGGGAAATCAATGTTCAAATGTCAAGAAATCAAAGGTAAAAGGTTGCGCAGTTCACACGGTTCCCCCATAAGCACAACCGAAATTTGCGCCTCATGGCAACCTTTCACGATATTTCATCGAGTTTTCAACAGGTCATGTTGGCAATGTTGAGAACTTTTCGCCCGTTTTCCAAAGTTTTCAACAAGTTTTGAAAAGTTGTCGAAAGATGAGAAACGTTGCACGGTGAGCTACTATTTGTTCGAAACCTTTTGAAAGATTGCGAGCGGCATGTCTGACGACTTTTACACCATGGTCGATTCCGGAGACCCGGCACCCGACAACGAGCACATCACCGGCGTGCGCGAAGAGCGTGCGGAAGGCGAGCAGACGACCACGCAGGCGCCAAAAGCCATGTACGCCGCGCGCATCGCCGTCTATGACGACATGCTGTCGACACCGCGGGTGATCGTCATTGATCCGCAAGATGTCCGCACGTATTTGGAAGAGACGACCAACACCGTCTACCAGTGCATGAAAGAACAAGGTGGCCATATCTCGCTCATGGTCATCCGCGAGATTGTCGAAAACTTTATCCACGCACACTTTGCCGAGCCCATCATCTCGATTCTGGACGGCGGAGACACCATCCGCTTTGCTGACCAAGGACCCGGCATCGACGACAAGGAACGTGCTTTCGACTTTGGCGTTACCAGCGCAAACAGCAAGATGAAGCGCTATATCCGTGGAACCGGAGCAGGGTTTCCCATGGTGCAGGAGTATTTGGAAAACGCCGGCGGTGCCGTATCCATCGAGGACAACATGGGCAACGGCACCGTGGTTACGGTAAGCCTGGACCCTAAACGCGTGCAGGAAATCGAGCGCGCCGGCGGACGCGGTGCTTCCGTGCGGCCCGAGACGGAGCAGCCCACATATCCCCTGCCGGGAGCTTTTGCGCAGCAGCCCATGGCAACGCAGCAGATGCAGCCCCCCGTGGGGCAGATGCAGCATCCCGGAATGCTTCCTACACAAGAGCCCCAGGCGACATCGATGTCGATGCCGCCAAACATGCCAGAGACCGTGCCGCTGGCGGATCAGGATGCAGCAGCAATGCGGCAGGCGACGGGGGCACCGGGTGGCCAGCAAATGGGCTATCAGCCGTACCAACAGGGATATCCATATCAGCAGATGCCGCCACTGGGGTATGGCCAGCAGTTCCCGCAGCAGTACCAGCAGGGATATCAGCAGCCGTACCAGCAGATGCCGCAGCAGCAGTACAGCCCTTGGGCCCAGCAGATGCCTCCGCAGCCTTACCAACAGTGGCCTCAAAGTTTTCAACAGCAAATGCCACCGATGCAGAGTTCTCAACAACCAGCAGCTCAAATGATGTATCCTAATGCAGCAAATCAGTATGCGCAGCCACAACCGGACGTGTTCGTAAGCGACCGCGGCAACGCCGCGCTGGGCTATCTGGCGCAAAATCAAGCGTGCGGTGCAACCGATCTGGCGAGGGCGTTTGGAAACTCGGCCCCCACTTGGTCACGCACGCTCAATGACTTGGCGCAGGCCGGCTTGGTCATCAAGCATGGCCAGAAATACCATCTGACCGAACTCGGCGCCGCTCGCGTGCGAGCTCAGAGCTAAAGAACGGGAGAGACAGTGGACGAGGAAGCAAGCATCATCCTGGGGGATGCCATCGCCTTTTGTCAGCGCGACGGCCAAGATGCACGCCTCATCAACATGCTGGGGCAATCGCGCGCCATAAGCCTGACCGAAGATACGCTCACGATTGAGGCCCCCTCGCGCTTTGCCATCGCGCAGCTCAAAAAGCATCAGCCGACTATTGAGGCCTATCTAGAAGAAATCGCCTTTGCGCCGATTGCGCTCGACATCGTGGCACCGCAAGGCGCCGCGACGGAATCCGCTGCCGCGACGGCGCCCGCCACGGCTCCCGCTGCTTCCCCGGCGGTGCCGGCCTCCGCAGGCGACGTGCCGACAATCGAGCACCAGCACAGCGATGTTTCCCGTGAAACCATGGCGCCGTTGCCGACCGCGGTAGCGACGTCAACGAACGCACCCGTCACGCACATGCCCATCGCTCACGACGCAGCGGCGGGCGCGGATTCGGGCATTGCAATCAAGAACACGCTCTCGGCCGACGATTTTCGTCGCATGATGAACCAGATGAAGGGCGGAGCGCCGACTAAATCCACGCAAGCTGCGACCCCCGCTTCGCCCATGCCAGCACCGACCGTGCCGGCCGAGCAGAATACGGATGGAGCCCCGCTCGCCGCGAACTCAAAATTTACCTTTGAGAACTTTGTCTACGGCCCCGAGAACAGCCATGCCTATCGCTCGGCACTCAAGTTTGCCGCCCTCGCGGACGAGCGCGGCACATGCACATCACTGTTTATCTACGGCAAATCGGGCCTGGGCAAGACGCACCTGCTGCTTGCCATCAAAAACGAGCTCGCCGAGAAGTCGCCCGAGATCAAGGTCAAGTATGCCAACTCCCAGGCATATCTGGACGACCTGATGACCGAGTTCGACCGCCAAAAGAAGAGCAACGCCCCCATCATGCAGGCGTACCACGGCGTGGACGTGCTCATCATCGATGACATCCAAAACATCATCGGCAAGCGCGCGAGCGTGGACTACTTTTTCCAGCTCATGGACGAGTTCATCCGCAACAACAAGAAGGTCGTCATCGCGGCAGACCGCGCCCCCAAGGACCTGAGCATGGACGAGCGCCTGACCAGCCGCTTCAACGCCGGCATGCTCTGCCTGGTCGCAGAGCCCAGCTACGAGATGAAATACAAGATCTTGCAGCGCTATTACGAGAACACCATCGTCGCCGCTCCCGAGGCAGGCGACGACTCACTGTTGGCGGCCTACGGGGGCGACGGCGGGCACCTGACCGATGAGCACTTTAAGCACATGGCAGAGGTGTCGGGCACCAACATCCGCGAACTCGAGAGCTTCTGCGAGCGCTGCGCCGGCGAGGCGGGCGACCGCGAGCGCGAGGGCGGGGAGCTCACCTTTGACGATATCGACGCCATCGCCAGCCAGTACTTCGACACATCGGCCAAAAAGATCAACGTGCAAACGGTTCAGTCCGTCATCGAAGAGCAGTACGGCGTGACGCACGAGGAGCTCATCGGCCCGCGTCGCAACGCCAATATCGCCAAAGCACGCCATATCGCTATCTACCTGGCCATCGAAATGTGCGAGATGACGACCACGGCGGTAGGCGCCGAATTTGGCAACCGCAACCACTCGACCGTCAGCACGAGTTACAAAAAGGTCCAGAAGATGATCCAGGAAGACCGCACCGTCACCGAAGACCTCAAGTCGCTGCGCGATAAAATTACACTACGCTCGTAGGGAAATAGAGACACCTGTTGAAAACTTGTCGAAACCACGGGCATAAGGTGTCTAAAACCCAATCCGCGGTGATGAAAAGTTTTGCGCAGGTTTTGAACGTGGAAAACCACCCCTGTTGCACACAGGTTGCTGTCGATTCTCTTTCTGGGTCTGACCTGCGTCTTTGTGAGTAATCAACAGTTTCGTCAGTGCTATTACTATTATTAAGATATTTATATCTATAGAAAGGTATTAAAAGATGAAGTTCACCGTCAGCCAGAGCTCGCTTACACAAGCCATCGGCGTCGTTATGAAGGGTGTCGCTTCGGCATCTACCCTTCCCATCCTGTCGGGCGTGCTCGTCAAGGCGCAAGACGGCATCTTGGAATTCCAGACCTCTAACTACACCATCTCGATCCGTCATCGCATCGCGGCGCATGTCGAAGAAGAGGGCGAGATGGTTATCCCCTGTAAGATGCTCTCCAATATCACCAAGACTCTCCCCGATGCCCCGGTCACCTTTGAGCTGTCCGAGCGCCAGGTGCTGATCAGTTGCGAGAAGAGCTCGTTCCGCCTGAACACGCTCGATGCCAATGACTTCCCTGAGTTTCCGGCCTATGCCATCGAGAGTGCCGTGGAGCTGCCGACCGATATCTTGTCCGAGATGGTCGGCCGCGTGTGGCGCGTCACCTCGACCGACAAGGCTCGCCCCATCCTGGGCGGCGTGCACATGAAGGTCGAGAACAACACCGTGCGCCTGGTGGCGACCGATTCCTTCCGCTTGGCCGTGTGCGATACGCAGGTCGAGACCTCGACCCTCGAGGGCTCCTTTGAGCTCAACGTTCCGGCTGACGCCTTTAACGACGCACTGAACATCATGGCCAGCCAGGCGACCATCATGATCGGGGCTACCGACACCCAGGTCGTCTTTGAGGCCGGCAACACCACCTACGTGTCGCGTCGTATCGAGGGCGTGTACCCCAACTACAAGCAGCTCATCCCCGATTCGTGCGTGACGAGCGTCAAGATTGACGTCGCCGCCTTTAACGCCGCCCTCAAGCGCGTGGCCGTTATCGCGAGCGCCAACCCCGCCGTCAAGTTCGAGATCGATGTCGAGAACGGGCAGATGGGCCTGTCCTCCATTTCCAATGACCAGGACCTTGCGCAGGAGACGATCGATGTCGAGGCCGAGGGCGAGTCGGGCACCATCGCCTTCAACTACCACTACATCTTCGGCTGCCTCAATGCCCTGTCCAAGGAGAAGGAGATCACGCTGGAGCTCAAGAGCTACTCGCAGGCGGGCATCTTCAAGTCCTACGACAAGATCAACTACCTGTACCTGGTTATGCCGGTCCGCATCTAGCAACCGCCCTATGACCATGTTCGCCCGCGATCTTTCCGTCGCGCACTACCGCAGCTTCGATAGTTATCGCCTTGCCCTGGACGAGGGCGTGACGATACTTGCGGGACCCAACGCGGCGGGAAAGACCAATCTCATAGAGGCGCTGCAGCTGCTGACGAGCGGCGCCTCGTTTAGGCATCCGACCGCAGCCGAGCTCGTCCATGATGGCGTGGGCTCGTGCAAGGTCGAGCTGAGGCTCGAGGGCGACGGCCGCGTGCTTGATATGGGATTGAGCGTGGAGGACGGTAAGCGCTCGTTTAGCCGCAACGGCAAGAGGTGCTCTGCCGCCGGTGTGCGCGGGGCTCTGCCGAGCGTGCTGTTTTGCCCCGACCATCTGGACATGGTTAAGCGAGGCGCCAGTGTGCGCCGCGCCGCCCTCGATGACTTTGGCATGCAGCTGAGCGCACGTTATGCCGATCTTGCGAGCACCTATGGACGCTGCGTGACCCAGCGTAACGCCCTGCTCAAGGAGACCTGGTGCTGTCGCGAGATGCTCGGCGCGTGGAACGATTCGATTGCCCGCGCGGGCTCGGCCCTGCTTGTGCACCGGTTGGCCCTGCTCGACCGGCTGGCGGGCCATGTGCACACTGCCTACGGGCAAGTGGCATCCGGTGAGGCTGCCAACGTGACCTATACGTCCACGCTGGGGGATTTGCCCCAGGTCGATGATCGCGAAGAGCTGAAGGGCTGGGCGTACGAGCGCATGCTGGCTGCCCTTGATGAGCACGCCGACGAGGAAATTCGCCGCGGCGTGACGTTGGTGGGACCGCATCGCGATGAGATTGAGTTTACCGTGGCGGGTCGCTCCGCCCGTTCATTTGCCAGCCAAGGTCAGCAGCGAACGTTGGTTCTGGCCTGGAAGGTGGCGGAGGTGGCCGTGGCTCGCGATGTCCTGGGCACCGCCCCGTTGCTGCTTTTGGACGACGTGATGAGCGAACTCGACGGCGAACGCCGCGGTGCTTTTCTGCGGCTGATCGGCGATGATATCCAGACGGTCATAACCACGACCAACCTGGGGTATTTTACCGATGACCTGCTTGATCGAGCCAAGGTGGTGAGCATGGGTGAGACGTGCTAATTACGAGCGCGAGAGCGAAACGGTTGCCTTCAGTGGATTTTTGAACGCAGAGCGTCAGCGCATCCTGGCGGCCGCGACACCTGAGCGCCGCGCGCAGATGGAGGCTGCCGAGGAGTCGCGCGCGGTCTATCGCGCGTGGAACGCGGTGTGCTCGGGCACGCGCGAGGGGCGGCATGTGACGGGCTTGCGCTACCTGCCCGAGTCCAATGAGCTGCTGGTATATCTCGATTCGCCCTCGTGGACGCAGGAAATGACGCTGTTGCGCGAGATCATCCGCGCGCGCATGGAGCGCGCCGGTGCGCATGTGGACGGCCTGGTGTTCAAAACCACCGCGCCGGGTCACACGCCGCCCGCCGCCAAGCAGCGCCTGCGCCCGGCGACGACCGAGCGCCCGCCGGCCCCGCACGCCGACCTAAGTGAGGCCGAGCGCACCGAGATTGAGCGCCAAGTGGCGCCCATCGAAGACCAAAAACTGCGCGAGGCCCTCGAGAATGCCATGAGAGCCAGTGCCGAGTGGGCCAAGGGCGTAGAAAGCAAAAAAGAGCCTTAAATCGCATCTGGTGGCCTTGTAGAGCCAAATACCCTCGTTCCCGAGGGTATTTTTTTACGATAAACTAGTAAGGCTGTACACATTTTCTTGACTGAAGGAGGACGTGTGGCAAACGAAAACGATTACGATGGCGGCGAGATTAAGATTCTCGAAGGTCTCGAGGCCGTTCGTAAGCGCCCGGGCATGTATATCGGCTCGACGAGCGCCAGCGGTCTGCATCACCTGGTGTGGGAGATCGTTGACAACTCCGTCGACGAGGCCATGGCCGGTTTCTGCACCGAGATCCAGGTGACGGTCCACGCCGACAACTCCATCACGGTCGTCGACAACGGGCGCGGCATCCCCGTCGACGAGCACCCTGTTAAAAAGATCCCGACGCTCGAGGTCGTCATGACGATCTTGCACGCCGGCGGTAAGTTCGATAACTCGGCCTATAAGGTTTCGGGCGGCCTGCACGGCGTTGGCATCTCCGTCGTCAACGCACTGTCCAAGCGCGTGGTCGTTCAGGTTCGTCGCGACGGCAACACCTACGAGATGGAGTTCTCGCGCGGCAAGACCGTTAAGAAGATGGAGGTCGTGGGCACCTCGGATTCGACGGGCACCACCGTCACCTTCTGGCCCGACGACGAGATCTTCGAGACATGCATCTACGATTTCGATACGCTGCACAACCGTCTGCAGGAGACGGCGTTCCTCAATAAGAACCTCAAAATCGTGCTGACTGACGAGCGCGAGTCTACTCCCCACGTGGAGGAGTTTTGCTACGAGGGCGGCATCATCGACTTCGTCAAGTTCCTTAACGAGGGCAAGGACGTCCCCGAGGCCTTTAAGGAGCCTATCTACATCGAGGGCAAATCGGACCCGGACGCACCTGTGGCCAAGATGGGCGAGGTTGAGGTTTCCCTGCAGTGGAATAGCGGCTACGGCGAGAACGTCATGTCGTTTGCCAACGACATCTACACCCCCGAGGGCGGCATGCACCTTGAGGGCTTCCGCACCGCGCTCACCCGCGTGATCAACGACTATGCGCGCAAGCAGAACCTGCTCAAGGAAAAAGACGCCAATCTGACCGGCGACGATGTGCGCGAGGGCCTTTCGGCCGTTATCTCGGTCAAGCTGCCCGATCCGCAGTTTGAGGGCCAGACCAAGGCCAAGCTCGGCAGCTCCTATATGCGCGCGCTGACGCTCAAGATCGTGACCGACGGCCTTGCCGATTACCTCGAGGAGCACCCTAAGCCCGCTCGCGAGATCGTCAAGAAGGCGCAGCAGGCCTGCAAGGCGCGCAATGCCGCCCGCAAGGCGCGCGAGGCGACCCGCCGCAAGAGCCTGCTCGAGACGGCGTCCCTGCCCGGTAAGCTCGCCGACTGCTCGGTGCGCGATGCCGAGCTGACCGAGCTCTTCATCGTAGAGGGCGACTCGGCAGGCGGTTCGGCCAAGGACGGCCGTCGCCGAGACATCCAGGCGATTCTGCCCCTGCGCGGCAAGATTTTGAACGTCGAGCGCGTTGGTGACCATCGCGCGTTCTCGAGTGACACCATCCAGTCGCTGATTACCGCGATCGGCTGCGGCGTCACGACGAGTGCCGGCGACGGCGGCGACTTCGATATCACCAAGGCGCGCTACCAC
>CABVAS010000001.1 GCA_902496375.1 uncultured Collinsella sp. | reverse complement strand
TCCCGAAAGCGCCCTGGCCTTGCGCCGCGGTATCTTTACCAATATTGTCTATAAGGACCCGACGAGCCTGGCGTATCGCGGCGCCAAGACACTGGGCGATTATTTGCTGTGGGGAAGGACCCCGACGGAGCCCGTCCAGAAGGGCGCCGTCGAGATGGTATTTGCCAGCAATGTCGACCGCTACTGCGAACTTGCGGGTATTTAGCCGATTGAGCAGGTACCCCCTCTTGCGACGTGCATTTTTGGGAGTATTCAGCATTGGCATGCCCTGAATGAGGTGCAGAACGACTGTTTTAAGTGCCCCCGATGGCGTAATTTGCCATCGGGGGCACTTTTTATGCCGATCGGGCGCTATCTGCGTTCCAAATAGGACGCTGAGGATGGCGCACGGCGCGCTCCAATGCTGAATACTCCCAAAAATGTACGTCGGGACATGACCCACCTGAGCAAAAGCGCTCAAGTTCGGTGTTCGGGGACGCCAACCGGTCCGCAATGCATGCAAGTCACAGCTCCGGCAACCGTTGAACGGGCAAAACCTACCGTTCACCCCATGGTTGTTAGGTGAACGTTCACCTTTTGAGTCGTAATGGATTAGTATGGTGAACGTTCACCTAGAGGATGACGAGCGTATTGTGCGCCCGCTCCGCAAACAAAGGGGTTGTTTGATGAAAAACTTCATGGACGATCAGGATTTTCTGCTGAGCACCAAGACCGGCGAGGAGCTGTTCCACAACTTTGCCGAGGGCATGCCCATCGTCGACTACCACTGCCACATTTCTCCCAAGGAGATTTGGGAGGACAAGCGTTTCGAGAACATCACCGAGGTTTGGCTGGGCGGCGACCACTACAAGTGGCGCCTGATGCGTGCCAACGGCGTCGACGAGCGCTTTATCACTGGCGACGCCCCTGCTCGCGAGAAGTTCCAAAAGTGGGCCGAGACCCTGGGTCGCTGCGTCGGCAACCCCGTCTTTGAGTGGAGCCACCTGGAGCTTAAGCGCTACTTTGGCTACGAGGGCGTCCTCAACGGCAAGACTGCCCAGGAGGTTTGGGACCTTGCCAACGCCAAGCTCGCCGAGGCCAGTTTCACCTGCCGCAACCTGATCAAGCAGTCCAATGTCCGCATGATCTGCACTACTGACGACCCCGCCGACAGCTTTGAGTGGCACAAGAAGATTGCCGCCGACGACAGCTTTGACGTTCAGGTCGTTCCCGCCATGCGCCCCGACGCCGCCCTGCGCATCGAGCGTGGCCAGGAGTTTGCCGACTACTGCAGGCACCTCTCCGAGGCTGCCGGCGTTGAGGTCAGCGACTTCGAGGGCATGAAGTCCGCCATTTCCAAGCGCTACGACGTTGCTCACGAGCTGGGCTGCCGCGCCTCCGACCACGCACTCGATTACGTCATGTACGTCCCGGCTACCGCCGACGAGATCGAGGCCATCTTTGCCAAGGGCCTGGCTGCTGAGCCGCTCACCGAGGAAGAAGTCCTCAAGTACAAGACTGCCTTTATGCAGTTCGTTGCCGGTGAGTATGTCCGTCTGGGCTGGGCCATGCAGCTGCACTTTGGCTGCAAGCGCGACAACAACCGCGCCATGTTCGCCAAGCTCGGTCCCGACACCGGCTACGACTGCATCTCCAACTACACGCCGTCCGACCAGCTCGCCGATTTCCTCAACTCCATCCAGGAGACCTGCGGCCTGCCCAAGACCATCCTGTACAGCCTGAACCCCATCGATAACACCATGATCGATACCGTCATGGGCTGCTTCCAGGAGGCTCCGACCGCCGGTAAGATCCAGAACGGTTCCGCCTGGTGGTTCAACGACAACGAGGTCGGCATGCGCGAGCAGCTCACGGCCCTTGCCAACGAGGGCGTTCTGGGCAACTTTGTCGGCATGCTCACCGACTCCCGTTCTTTCCTGTCCTACCCGCGCCACGAGTACTTCCGCCGCGTGCTGTGCAGCGTGATTGGCGAGTGGGTCGAGCAGGGCAAGTACCCGGCCGACATGGAGCTGCTGGGCACCATCGTGCGCGACATCAGCTACAACAACTCCGTCCGCTACTTCGGTTTTGACCTGGACACCGTCGAGGCTTAAGTCCGCACCGAATCATATTGAACCCGGGGGCGCCGTCGCCACACGCGGCGCCCCGGCAAGCTTGCACGCTAACAAACGCCTAAGGAGAAACATAGATGGAGAACATCAGCTACGAGACGCTCGAGAAGATCGGCTACGAGGGCTACGTGCTGCCCAAGGACGCCCCCGAGAAGGTCCTGCAGTTTGGCGAGGGCAACTTCCTGCGCGCTTTCGTGGACCGCTTCTTTGACATGGGCAACGAGGCCACCGGCTGGAACGGCAAGGTCGTCATGGTCCAGCCCATCAGCGGCGCCTTTGGCTTTGCCGACGGCATCAATGCCCAGGACGACCTGTACACCGTGTTGGTGCGCGGCAAGGAGAACGGCAACACGGTTGACGAGTCTCGCGTGATCAGCGCTTGCAGCCGCTGCCTCAACCCGTACCGCGAGGCCGACTACTACGCCATCATGGAGGTTGCCGTCTCCGATGACCTGGAGATCATCGTCTCCAACACCACCGAGGCCGGCATCGCCTACGACCCGTCCTGCAAGGCCGACGACATGCCGCCCGCGAGCTTCCCGGCCAAGCTTGCCCAGGTGCTCCACACCCGCTGGGCTGCCGGTAAGCCGGGCGTCATCGTGCTCGCCTGCGAGCTCATCGACCACAACGGCGAGGAGCTGCTGCGCATTATGAACCAGTACGTGAGCGACTGGGGCTGGGAGGACGAGTTCTCGCAGTGGATGGCCAATGACTGCACCATCTGCACCACGCTCGTTGACACCATCGTCCCTGGCCGCATCCGCGACCCCAAGGAGGCTGCCGCTGTTGCCGAGCGTCTGGGCTACGAGGATCCCTTCCTGGCTGTGCGCGAGCCCTTCCAGATGTGGGGCATCCAGGGCGATGAGTCGCTCAAGGAGCGTCTGCCCTTCGTGAAGGCCGGCCTGCCCGGCGTCTTTGTGACCCCCGATGTCACCCCGTACAAGAAGCGCAAGGTCCGCATCCTCAACGGCGCCCACACTGCCTTTGTTCCGGGCTCCTGGGTTGCCGGCTTTGACATCGTGCGCGGCTGCATGCACGACGAGACCATTCGCGGCTTCATGAACACCATGCTCTACGACGAGGTCATCCCGACGCTTGCCGCCGACTTGGATGTCGAGGACTGCAAGGCCTTTGCCGCCGCCGTCGAAAACCGCTTCGACAACCCGTTTATTGATCATGCGCTGCTCTCCATCTGCCTCAACTCCACGGCTAAGTGGCGCGCTCGCGACCTGCCCACGCTCAAGGACTACGTTGCCGAGACCGGCAACCTGCCCAAGTGCCTGGCGACGAGCCTCGCTACGCTCATCTCCTTCTACACGCAGGAGCTCGTGTCCCGCGAGGGCGACGGCCTGCACCTGCGTCGCTCCGACGGCACCGAGTACACCGCTCAGGACGACGCCTTCGTGCTCGATTTCTACGCCGCCCACGCCGGCGTCAACGATGCCGAGCTGGTGCATGACGTGCTCACCAACGAGCAGATGTGGGGCGAGGACCTGACTCAGATCGCCGGCCTTGAGGAGTTTGTCGTCAACGCACTCGCCGTCGTGCGTGTCGAGGGCGTCAAGCAGGCATTCGCCAACGCTCAGGCCTAAATCCCTTTGTGCGCCCGCCGGTCAACCGGTGGGCGCCGCTCGATTTTGCTCAACCTGTAGGGTTAGGACTCTTTGTAATGAACACTATCCAGATCAATCCGGCCGACAACGTGATCGTTGCGCTGTCACCGCTCGCCAAGGGCACCGCCGTCGCGGTCCCCGGTGTGGGCGAGGTCGTGGCCGTGGAGGATATCCCGCAGGGCCACAAGATGGCCGTGCGTGCGATTTCCGCGGGGGAGGACGTCATCAAGTACGGCCTGCCCATCGGACACGTGACGGGCGACATCCAGCCCGGTCAGTGGCTCCACACGCATAATGTGAAGACCAACCTTTCGGGTGAGGTCGAGTACACGTACAACCCCACGCATCCGGTTGTGGATTCCGTTGAGCCCGAGACCTTTATGGGTTTCCGCCGTGCCGACGGCCGTGCCGCCACGCGCAATGAGCTGTGGATCATCCCCACGGTCGGCTGCGTTAATGAGGTCGCGCGCGCTATGTGCGAGCAGGCCCAGGATTTGGTCGACGGTTCGCTCGAGGGCGTCTATTACTTCCCGCATCCCTTTGGCTGCTCGCAGACCGGCGCCGACCACGCCCAGACTCGTCGTCTGCTGGTGGCGCTTTCGCGTCACGCAAACGCTGCGGGCGTGCTGTTCCTGTCGCTCGGCTGCGAAAACTGCACGCACCAGCAGGTGCTCGATGAGCTCGGTGACTTCGATCACGAGCGCGTCCGCTTCCTCACCTGCCAGGACGTTGCCGACGAGCAGGTTGAGGGTCACAAGATCCTAGCCGAGCTGGCCGACCTCGCCAAGCAGGCCAAGCGTGAGCCCATCCCGGCTTCCGAGCTGGTCATTGGCCTCAAGTGCGGCGGCTCTGACGGCCTTTCGGGCATTACCGCCAACCCCACGATCGGTCGTGTGAGCGATATGGTCGTTGACCGCGGCGGCACGTCGGTGCTGACCGAGGTGCCCGAGATGTTCGGCGCCGAGAGCATCCTGCTCGACCGTTGCGAGAACGAGCAGGTCTTTAACGCCGCCTCGGACATGCTCAACGGCTTTAAGGACTACTTCATTAGCCACGGCGAGGTCGTCTACGAGAACCCGAGCCCCGGCAACAAGGACGGCGGCATTACCACGCTCGAGGACAAGAGCTGCGGCTGCGTGCAAAAGGGCGGCTCCGCGCCCATCGTCGACGTGCTGCCGTACGCCGGCCAGGCCACCAAGCATGGCTTGAATATGCTGTGTGGCCCGGGCAACGACATGGTGTCGACCACGGCGCTCACCGCTGCCGGTTGCCACGTGATCCTGTTCTCCACTGGCCGCGGTACGCCGTTTGGCGCGCCGGCGCCCACGCTCAAGGTGTTCACCAACCAGCGCCTGTGCGACCACAAGGCCAACTGGATGGACTTTAACGCCGGTGTGGTGGCTACGGGCGAGCGTACGCTCGATGAGGCTGCCAGCGACCTGTATCAGCTGGTGCTGGACACGGCGAGCGGCAAGCTTACGAGTGCCGAGCGTCGCGGTTGCCACGAGATTAGCATCTGGAAGGACGGCGTCTGCCTGTAGCGGCAAGCGCATCCGAACATAGTGCCTATATAACGGTCCCGTCGGGAGTAGTCCCGGCGGGACCGTTTTGCTTACGGCGTGCATGAAATGGAAATCACAATAAACGTTCACCTTTTGCATATTTGCCCAATATGGCACCTTTACCAGCAGAAAACAGAACCAAGAAGCTCAATTGTGTCCGTTCAGCGGTAAAAATCGACCGTTCGGGGATAATATGCAAGTGAACGTTCACCTCACGTAAGGAATCGCGCATAATCTAGCTAAACGTTCACCCTGAACGCCACGCAGACAGACGTCGGTGTGGACTTCAATGTCTTGTTCAAAGACAATCGAGAAAAGAGAGGGAGCTCGATGACTAATAAGATCGGAAAAAAGCGCAAGATCACATTCTGGACGCGCTTGGGCTTTGGTATGGGCGGTATGCTCAATTCCGGTGCCCTGACCTTTACGCACAGTTACATGGTGCTGTTCCTGTCCACGGAGTGTGGCCTGTCCGCAGGCGAGGCTGCACTGATCAGCTCGTTTGCCATCTATGTCAACGCCATTCTTTGTCCGCTGATGGGCTTTGTGGCCGATAACTTCTATGCCACCAAGATTGGCCGCATCTTTGGTCGTCGTCGTTTCTGGATCTTGCTGGCCATCCCGATGATGATCGCCGAGCCGCTCATCTTCGTGGCTACGCCGTTTGGCTTCCCGTACTACTTTGTGCTGTACCTGATCTACAACGTCGCGTACACGTTCTGCACCGCCAACCTGTCGCCGCTTACCATCGAGATGACCGACGACTTCAAGGAGCGTACGTACCTCACCGGCTACAAGCACCTCTTTGGTAACGCCGCCGGCTTCCTGATGGCAGCACTCGTCGGCTTTGGCTTTGGCACCTTCGGCGAGACCAACCCGTTCAGCTACTTCATCATCGCTACGGTCAACGCTTCGGTCATGGCAATCTCGCTGCTGTGCGTGTACCTGTCCACGTGGGAGCACACCCCCGAGGAGGTGGCTCAGGAGAAGATCGAGAGCGTCGGCGAGGGTATCAAGAAGTTCTTCATCGACGTTGTCTCTACCTTCCGCAATAAGTCCTTCCGCAAGGTCCTGTATGCACAGGTCTCCACGAAGCTCGCTGCTGCCTGCTGGTCTGCGTGCCTGTCCTTCTTCATCGTCTACTGCCTGCAGATTCCTAAGTCCTATGAGTCCGTGATGGAGATGCCCGGCAAGGTCGTCGCTATCGTCTGCACCGCCATCTGGGTTGCCCTCATGGCCAAGAAGGGCTTCCACAAGTCTTGGTACCTGGCCAACGTCGGTTGCGCTGCGTGCATCATCGCCTACAACTACTTCGCCTTTGGTCAGATTAACGGCACCTCCACGGTCGCCATCGCCATGATTGCCTACCCCATCATCTTCGCCATCTGGAAGTTCTTCTACGTTGGTTTCCAGTACCTGCCCGATGTTCTGCTCAACTACATCCCCGATGTCGATGAGCTCATCACCCTGCGTCGTCGCGAGGGCATCTACAGCTCCGCTCAGCAGCTCTGCCAGCAGATCGCCCAGGCTATCGCCGTCAACGCATGGGCTATCGTCCTTGCTGCCTCCGGCTTCATTCAGACCGCCGGCAACAGCGACGCCGTGACCCAGCCCGCCACCGTGCCTCTGTACATCTGCGGCTACATGCTTATCGGCTGCGCCGGCTTCTTCCTGCTCGCGGCTATCCTTGCCCGCGGCATCAAGATCGACAAGGAGCAGTGCGACATCCTCTGCGACGAGATCAAGCGCGTCAAGGAGGGCGGCAAGATGGCCGACGTCCAGCCCGAGGTCAAGGCTCTTTGCGAGGAACTCTCCGGCTTCAAGTACGAGGACTGCTTCGCTCACAACAACGTTGGCTTCCAGGACGGCAGCGTAATCCCCGCCGAGTAGGGCTAGCCTATCGTCCAAACCACAGGGCTGTGCCACCGGATATCCGCCGGCAGGTACGGCCCTTTTTTGCAACAGCGTACAATTAACTCTTAGAGAATCTTTTTGAGGGAGAAATCCATGGAGACGAACGTTGTCTGGCGCAACGCCCGCGCGGCCGTGATCGAGCTCGACGACGGCGGCTACTTTACCTGCGCCGATACGTGGGAGATCTTTGTCAACGACGAGCCCGCCGGCACCACGGACACGGTCGAGACCTATGTCGACGGCCTGGTTCCCGGCAAGCGCAACTTGGTCCGCTTTGTTTGCGGCGAGCGCGAGCTGAGTGTGGGCGTCACCACGCCGGCGGAGCCTTTTACCATTAACGTTCGCGACTGCGGCGCCAAGGGCGATGCTAAGCACGACGACACCACCAACATCCAG
This sequence comes from uncultured Collinsella sp., assembly GCA_902496375.1. Lineage (GTDB taxonomy): Bacteria > Actinomycetota > Coriobacteriia > Coriobacteriales > Coriobacteriaceae > Collinsella. The sequence continues at coordinate 47,079 of CABVAS010000001.1, read as the reverse complement.
GCCGCCATCATGGCCTGTCCCAAGGGTGGTCGCGTGCTGATTCCCGCCGGCAACTACCGCATCAAGTCGCTCTTCCTCAAGAGCAATATCAACATCGAGCTCGCCGAGGGCGCCGTGCTGCTGGCCCGCCACGACCGCGCGGCACTTGCCTACATCCCCGGTACGGTCAAGGGCGACGAGGGCGCCGGTTACGCCGGTACCGACATGACCCCGCTGGGCCGTTGGGAGGGCGAGAGCTTTGCAACCTATTGCTCCACCTTTACCGGCCTGAGCGTGCACGACGTGTGCATCTATGGCCGCGGTGCAATTGACGGCCAGACCGATTTTGCCGAGGACAACTGGTGGAACAAGGACTTTAAGAACATCTTCCGTCCCGAGGAGGGCCGCGAGGTCGCCCGTCCGCGCATGATCTTCCTGTCCGAGTGCGCGAACGTGAGCCTGGCCGGCTTCACCGTCCGCAACAGCCCGGCGTGGAACATCCATCCCATCCTGTGCGAGCACGTCGATGCACTCTGCCTGTCCATCGAGGGCCCCAAGAACTCCCACAACACCGACGGCTTCGATCCCGAGAGCTGCGGCTTTGTTCGCATCTTGGGCTGCCAGTTCTCGGTGGGCGACGACTGCATCGCCATCAAGAGCGGCAAGCTGGGCATTGAGCCTGAGCTTCGCCCCGCAACGCACGACGTACTGATCTCGCACTGCTACATGCACGATGGCCATGGTGCCGTGGTTCTGGGTTCCGAGGCCGCCGGCGGCATCAAGGACCTTACCGTGAGCAAGTGCCTGTTCGAGCGCACGGATCGCGGCCTGCGCGTCAAGACCCGTCGCGGTCGCGGCAAGGACGCCGTCAACGAGGGCATCACCTTCGAGCACATTCGTATGGACAAGGTGCTCACGCCCTTCGTGGTCAACTCGTTCTACTTCTGCGACAAGGACGGCAAGACCGATTACGTCCAGAACCGCGAGGCACTGCCCGTCGACGACCGTACGCCTGGCTTTGGCGCCACCACGTTCCGCGATATCGAGGCTACCAACTGCCACGCCGCCGCTGCCTACATCACGGGCCTTCCCGAGAGCAAGGTAACGCGCCTGACGTTCCAGGATGTCCACGTGACCTTCGCCGCGGATGCCGAGCCCTTTGTCCCGGCTATGGCCTGCGGCGTCGAGCCCATGGTGCGCCAGGGCATCATCGCACAAAACGTCAAGGTGCTCGACCTGCAAAATGTGAGCATCGAAGGCCAGGACGGCGAGGAGCTGCAGCTCCAAAACGTCGACAAGGTTGTGCGCGCGTAAGCGTTTGCTCTTAAACAATCGAATCCGGCATGTTGTGACGTGCGATGGACGGGGCCTTCCCGACCCATCGCACGTGCTCTTTATATGCCGGAACTGCAGCGTAGACGGTTTGCGATGAAAGGGCGTAGCGACTGATGATGATTGAAGAACAAGTTTTTGAAGTATCGACTGAGCGTGAGGGGGCATACCGCAGCATTTCCGAGGCCTTGGCGGCAGTCGATCAGCTCTATCCGAATGCTGAACAACCGGTGAGGATTCATGTCGATCCGGGCGAGTATCGCGAGCGGGTCGAGATTCATCGACCGCATGTGACGTTGGTGGGCGAGACGGCTGACAGCGTGCGCATTGTGGGCGGCCTGGGTGCCAAGATGCCCTCGAGTGATGGCTCGGGTGTCGACGGCACGCTTGGCACGTTTAGGACCTATACCGTTTTGGTCGATGCCGATGACGTGCGGCTCGAGAACCTCACGATCGTCAACGATGCCGGAGACGGTCGCGAGGTGGGGCAGGCGATTGCCCTGTATGCCGACGGCGACCGTTTGGTGGTCGACGCCTGCTGCATTACGGGCCACCAGGACACGCTGTTTGCGGGTCCGCTGCCGCCGCGCGAGGTAAAGCCGGGCGGGTTTATCGGCCCCAAGCAGTTTGCGCCACGCCGCGTGGGCCGGCAGTGCTATCGTCGCTGCCTTATCGCCGGCGACGTCGACTTTATCTTTGGCGGCGCGCGTGCCTATTTTGAGGGGTGCGAGATCCGCTCGCTCAACCGAAATATGGACGTGAACGGCTACGTGACGGCGGCATCGACACCCGAGGGGGAGCCGTACGGTTTTGTGTTCCACGGCTGCTCGTTTACGGCCGCGCAAGATGTGGCGCCTGATTCGGTTTACCTGGGACGTCCTTGGCGCGAGTGGGCGCAGACCGTGTTGATCGATTGCTGGCTGGGGCAACACATCAAGTGCGAAGGTTGGTGGGATTGGAATAAGCCGGCGGCGCACGAGAGGGCATGCTACGCCGGCGCAATCCTGCATGGGCCGGCAGGGGATACTGCCGGCTGGGTGCCATGGGCCCGCGAGCTCGATGCTGCAGCCACTGCCCGGTATGCCCGCGAGCAGGTGCTTGCCGGTGCGGACGGTTGGGACCCCGAAGGCGGCTCGGGTGGCGCCGTGGAGACCGCTGGCCTTTCCGATAACGGTCGCACGGTGCATATCGACACCTATTACGAAGATGAACCGGCGTTTCGCGACCGTCTTAAGAGCGAAGGCCGCTCTGCCGCGTTTAAGGGCGCGACGCCCGGTGACTTTGAAGCATGGCAGATCGCGACGAGGGCTCGGCTGTTTGACCTGTTGGGCCTATCACTTACGGATCGTGTGCCGATTGAGGTATGCGAGCTCGATCGGGCGCAGATTGCCGGCGGTATCGTGCGTACCCATGCGATGCTGCAGGTGGAGCGCGACGTTTGGATGCCGTTCTACCTGCTCGAGCCGCAGTCGCCTAAGCTCGATGCGCGCGGCCGCAAGTGTTGCTATGTCTGCCCGCATGGCCATCAGGGAGCAGGAGCCGCAAGTGTTGCGGGCGTGACGGGCGTGCCGGCGGTCGACGATGCCGTGCGCAAGTTCAACTACGACTACGGCCTGCGTCTGGCACGCATGGGCTATGTGACCGTCTGCCCCGACGCCCGCGGCTGGGGATACCGTCGCGACTGGAAGGGCCAGGGTGACGACGAGAACAGCTTCCTGCGCGGTACGTGTCTAAACCAGGCGCGCATGGCCGAGCCGCTGGGTCTTACCGTTGCGGGCCTCAACGCCTGGGACAACATGCGCCTGATCGATTACCTGGAGGCGCGCGGCGACATTGCCATGGACGACCTGGGCTGCTTTGGCTTTTCGGGCGGCGGATACATGACGCTGTATCTGGCGGCGCTCGACCCGCGCGTGCGCAAGGCGTTTGTCTCGGGCTATCTGTACGGTGTCGACGATTCTCTGCTGCACCTCAACGGCAACTGCAGCTGCAACTATGTGCCGGGGCTGTGGCGCCTGCTCGATATGGGTGACATTGCCTCGCTTATCGCTCCGCGACCGCTGTTGGTGCAGAGCTGCGAAGGCGATCATCTTAATGGTGCCCGTGGGCTTGCGAACGTGGACGAGCAGCTCGATATCGTTCGCGATGCCTATAAGCTCGTGGGGCATGCCGACGGCCTGTCGCACGAGGTTTGCCCGGGCGGGCACCATTTGGGCGTTGCACATCTTGCCGAGGACATCGAGTGGCTCGACGAGCACGCTGCCGGGGTTTGCTCGTAGGTCATGGGCGTAGCGCGAGCAAACGGTAATGACTGATAAGACCAAAGATCGCCGTGTGGGCGGGGAGGAGTATAAACATGAAACCGACGAAGACCTTGAGCGAATCGACCATCTGCTGCTTTGGCGACTCGACCACGTGGGGCGACAACGGCCGCGGCGGGGGAGGCAACGACATTTCGTGGACCTCGCACCTGGGCGCGCTGCTCGGTGGTGCAACCGTCGAAAACTATGGCATCAAGGGTTCGCGCATCGCCATCAAGGCCGACCGTACCGATTCGTTTGTCGAGCGTCTGGACGGTATCGACGACGCAGCCGATGTCTATGTCGTCTTTGGCGGCGTCAACGACTTTAGCCGCAACGTGCCGCTCGGCGAGTTGGGTAGCACCGATGTGCATGAGTTCTATGGTGCCGTCGATTATCTGATCCGCACCATCACGGCGCGCTCACCCCAGGCAAAGCTCGTGTTTATGACGCCGTGCAAAACGAGTGGCAAGCACGAGAAGGATATTCCGGCGAGCAATGAGCTCAACCATCTGGGTCTGACGCAGGGCGCGTACGTGCAGGCAATGCTCGAGGTCTGCGACCGCTACTCGGTGCCGGTGATCGACCTGTACGCTCAGAGCGGCATCAGCCCGTATTTGCCGGAGCATCGCGAGCTCTATATGCCCGACGGCCTGCACTACAGCCCGGCTGGCTATGAGCGCCTGGCGCATCGCATTGCCGCGGGCTTAGCTGCCGTTTGCCGCTAAAAGTCTGCCGTTCGCGGGGAATGTAGGGTTAACGTTCACCCTACATTCCCCGTTCGCGTTACACTAAGGTTAACGTTCACCCATCACCAACGTCAGAGGGGACAGCAATGGGTTGCAATCAGATTCTGGATAGCTACATCGAGCAGTTGATCGAGACATCGACGCCGCAGGCGCCGGCCTGGAATATCGAAAAGCTTCGCGCCGGCAAGGAGAACACCTGGAATTACATTGACGGCTGCATGATCAAGGCACTCATCGAGCTGTACGAGATCACCGGCGAGCAGCGTTACCTGACCTTCGCCGACGACTATATCGACTTCTTTGTCCAGGATGACGGCACCATCAAGCATTACAACCCCGAGGAGTACAACCTCGACAACGTCAACGCGGGCAAGACCCTCTACAAGCTGTATGACCTGGTGGGCAAGCCCAAGTACCGCGCCGCCATGGACACGATCTATCGCCAGCTCGAAACCCAGCCGCGCACCAAAGAGGGCGTGTTTTGGCACAAGGCCGTCTACCCCAACCAGATCTGGCTCGACGGCATGTACATGGCCCAGCCGTTCTACATGCAGTACGAGTTGAGTTTCCACAACCGCCGCGCCTGCTCGGACAGCTTCCATATGTTCCAGGTCGTGCACGATCTTATGCGCAACCCGCTCAACGGTCTGTACTATCACGCCTACGATGCGAGCCGCAAGCAGTTCTGGTGCGATCCGGTCACCGGCCTTTCGGCGAACTTTTGGCTGCGCGCCGAGGGTTGGTTTGCCATGGCGCTTATCGATACGTGGGAGCTCATGCCTCCCTCGATGTCGGCCGAGAAGGACGAGATCCGCAAGATGTTCCACGACTTGATCGACGCCATGCTGCCGTATCAGGACGAGAAGACCGGCATGTGGCACCAGGTCATCAACCTGCCCAACATCGCCCCCAACTACCTGGAGGAGAGCGGCAGCGCCATCTTTGCCAACGCCATCATGAAGGGCGTGCGCCTGGGCGTGCTGGGCGAGCGCTACTACCAGTATGGCCGTCGCGCCTTCGACGGCATCTGCGAGACCTGCCTGTCCGAGCACGATGGGCAGCTGGCACTCGACAACATCTGCCTGGTCGCGGGCCTGGGCAACACCACGCACCGCGAGGGCACCTTTGGCTACTACATGAGCGAGCCCATCGTCAAAAACGACGCGAAGGGCGTGGCACCGCTCGTGCTCGCCTATATCGAGACCATGCATCACGACAAACTGGCCGGCAAGCGCGACCCGCTTGCTCCTTCGGGCGTGTGCTCCATCGAGGATCCGTTTGGCGGATACACCCCGGGCATCAACGCTTGCAAGGGGCGTGAATAGCGTGGGGGCTATTACTCCGGGCGTGCGCCTGCACGACCTTCCGCAGGGAACGGTCGAAGAGCGCATTCGCATGGCGGGCGAGCTCGGCTTTTCGTGCATCCAGCTGCCGAGCAAGGTGCTCTATAAGTCGATGGGCATCAACCGCTTGGGCCTGACGCGCGAGCTTGCCGACCACCTGCGTGCGGTGCTCGACGAGGCAGGCGTCTCGGTCGCCGTGTTCGGCTGCTATAAAAACCTGGCGACGCCCGATCGCCAACAGCTCATGGATAGCTATGCCGAGTACGAGGCATGCCTGAACTTTGCCAAGATGCTCGGTGGCTGCCCGGTGGGCACCGAGACCGGTCGTCCCAACGTGCAGAACGCTGTGGCGGACGATCGCATGACCGACGAGGCGCTCGACGCATTTGTGGACGGTCTCAAGTATGTCTGTGGTCGTGCCGAGGCAATGGGCGGTCAGATTTTGATCGAGCCTGGCTGGAATGAGACGGTCAACACGCCCCAGCGTTGCCGCGAGGTGCTCGAGCGCGTGCCGAGTTCGGCGCTCGGTGTGATTTACGACCCGGTGTCGCTGCTGCATCCGAGCGTTGTCGACGAGGCGCAGGAGATTACCTCGCGCATGCTCTATCTGTGCGGCAGCAAGGTCCGCGTGCTGCATGCCAAGGACTACGAGGTCGTGAACAACGAGGATGAGGCCGGCTGGTGCGATGGCACGGGTTCGCGTCTGGTGTGCCATGGCGTGGGCGAGACGGGTCGTTACGACTTTGAGCCCGTCGTTGCCTGGGCTGCCGCTGCCTGCCCGGGTATTCCGTGTGTGGTCGAGAACAGCGTGCCGGCGACAGCAGCTGGTTGTCTGACGACGCTCGAGCGTATGTCTGCCCGTTGCGAAGGCGCGCATCGGGAGATGTAGCGTGGCCGACGGTCGCTACGGGCGGCCGGCTAGACGGTACTGGGCAGCATCTGGAACTGCCCGCTATTGTGTTGATGCGAATCAGAGGGGAATCGCGTGGCTATCCACATTGTCGAGGAAGCAAATCGTTGTCTGGGTTGTAAAAAGGCGTTCTGCCAGATCAAGGGCTGCCCGGTGCAGACGCCTATTCCGCAGGTCATCGATCTGTTTAAGCAACGTCGTCTGGAGGAAGCGGGCGAGCTGCTGTTCCAGAACAACCCCATGAGCGCGGTTTGCTCCATGGTGTGCAACCATTCGGGCCAGTGCGAGGGCTCGTGCATTCAGGGCCGTAAGGGCGCGCCGGTGCATTTTTCGAGCATCGAGAACTATATCTCCACGGCCTACCTCGACCGCAAGGAGTGGAAGCCTGCTCCGTCGTGTGGCAAGCAGGTCGCCGTGGTCGGCTCGGGCCCTGCCGGCATTACCGTGGCTATTAAGATGGCCCAGCTGGGCTGCGCTGTCACCGTGTTTGAACAGCGTCCCGAGATCGGCGGCGTGCTGGAGTACGGCATTCCCGAGTTCCGCTTGCCGCGCTCGCTGGTGCAAAAGTACCGCCACGTGATGTGCTCGCTCGGTGTGCGCGTGCGCCCCTCGACCACCATCGGCGGCGCGCTGCATATCGACGATTTGCTGCGCGACGGTTATGACGCGGTCTTTGTGGGTACCGGCACTTGGCGTGCCCGCAAGCTGGGGATTCCCGGCGAGTCGCGCGGTAACGTGCTGTTTGGTATCGACTATCTGGTTGATCCCACGAGCGTGGCGATCGGACAGAACGTGGCGGTTATCGGCGCCGGTAACGTCGCTATGGATGTTGCCCGTACCGCGCTGCGCTCGGGTGCTCGCAAGGTTACCGTGTATGCCCGCTCGCGCCATATCTCGGCAATTGACGACGAGGTCGAGCTGACCGAGCTCGACGGTGCCGAGATTGTATGCGGCAAGGCCATCTGCGCCATCGACGATAACGGCCCCGTGTTCGAGACGGCCATCTTCGACGAGGACAACAACGTGGTGGGCTACGAGGAGGAGCTCGACCATGCCGCGGCCGACACCATCGTCATTGCGGCCTCGCAGGTGCCCAAGGACAAGCTCGTGCTTACGACGGGCGGCTTGGAGACCGACCATCGCGGTCTGCTTTCGGTCGATGAGCACGGCATGACCACCGTGCCCGGCGTCTTTGCCGCCGGCGACGTGGTCAACGGCCCGCTGACGGTCGTCCATGCCGTAGCCGGCACCAAGCTCGCCGTCGAAGGCATGACATCCTACCTGGGCCTCTAACCCATCCCGCCCTTATCAGTTGCGGTGGAATACGGACTGTTTTGGCTGTCAAAGGCCTTATCTACTCCGTATTCCACCGCAACTTTTTGTGGGGTGGGCTAGAGACGCTGCATGCGGTACCCGACACCCATGTGCGTCTGAATCATCTTGGGGTGAGAGGGGTCTGCCTCGATCTTCTTGCGCAGGGTGCGCATGAACACGCGCAGGCTCGCCAGATCGCTGTCCCAGCTCGTGCCCCATATCTCGCGGGTGATGAAGGTGTGGGTGAGCACCTTGTCGACGTTTTTCGCCAGAAGGACGAGCAATTTGTACTCGGTTGGGGTGAGCGAGAGCTCGCGTCCGTCTTTCGTCGCGTATCCCGCGGCGTAGTCGATATGTAGCGGACCGTTGTCGAACGTGCTCGCTTCCGTCGACTCGCTCGACGCCATCGAGGAGCGTCTCAAATTCGCACGGACGCGCGCGAGCAACTCATCCACAGAAAAGGGCTTGGTGAGGTAGTCGTCTGCCCCTGCGTCAAGTGCTGCAATCTTGTCGGAATCTTCGGCGCGCGCCGAAATGACGATAATGGGGACTGCCGACCAGCTTCGGATCTTCGTGATGACCTCGATACCGTCAATGTCGGGAAGGCCGAGGTCGAGCATGATGAGGCTGGGGCCGTGCGACACCGCATCCATGATGGCGGCCTGGCCGTTGCAAACCTTGCTCACGACATAGCCGTGAAGGTCAAGCGCGGTCGAAACGAGGTTTTGAACGGTCAGGTCATCTTCGACCAGGAGGATGCGTGGCTTAGCGGCATTATTCATGAATCTCGATCTCCTCGGCAGGCAGGGTAAAACGGAAGACGGCCCCATGGGGGTGGTTGTCGCGAACTTCGATGACGCCGCCATGCGCCTCCACGATGGAGCGGCAGAGCGACAGCCCAAGGCCGATGCTTCGACGCGAATCCACGGGCCGCGTATTGCTTGAGGTGAAGAAGCGCTCAAAGATATGAGGCTTGTCGCAGTCTGCTACACCCGGCCCATCGTCTGCGACGTCCACCACGACGAATGCACCCTCGCGACGTGCGCTGATGGTGACAGTCGAGTCCTCGGGCGTGTATTTGAAGGCGTTCATGATGAGATTCGTAAGCACCTGCATGATGAGATGGACGTCGATGCGTACCAGCAGGATGTCGTCAGTGTGCTCGATGGTGACGGCGCGTCCATGCGATGCTTGGGCGACATGGCTGAGGGCGGCCTCGATGACCTCGTCGATAAGCTCGGATGTTAAGTTGAGGCGAATGGTGCCGTCCTCGACGCGTGTGATGGCGAGGAGGTTCTCCACGGTATCGATAAGCCAGAGGGAGTCGTCGTAGATGGCATCGGCAAGATCGCAGCGTTGTTCGAGGCTGAGCTTCTCGTCGCTCTTCCTAAGGATTGCCGCAGATCCGGATATAGCCGTGAGGGGTGTCCTCAAATCGTGGCCGATGGAGCGCAAAAGGTTGGCGCGCAGCTGCTCGTTTTTCGCCAAGACCGCAGCCTCTTCGCGCTCTTGCGCCGCCCGGTCGCTTTCGAGCGCCAAGGCGCATTCACCTACGATAGATAGGACGATCGAATGCTCGAAGGCTTCGATCTCGCGCCCCTCCAGGTCGATGCCGATGACACCGAATACCTTGTCGCCGGTGCGAACCGCGAGGTAGAGACAGCGCGCCTCAGGCAGGGTCCGCGTGCTTGCGCCCGCGCGCTTGTTGTTGGTGTAGGTCCAGGTTGCAACGGCGCGCTCGTAGTCGGTGAACAGCGACGCGGATCGGTTTTCGGTGCCAGCGGACTCATAGAGCGTCTTGCCGAGCGTGCCATGTTCGGCGGTGTAGAAGACCACGTCGAGTTTTAGCAGTTTGATGAGTTGGTTCATGGCGACGCGGGCGCACTCCTCCGCGCTATGGGCTTGCTGCAAGAGCTGGTTCGTTTCGAGGAGTACACGCGTTTTGAATGCGTTCTCGGCGGAGGTGCGGGCGTTGTTGGCGATGCGCGCAGTTAACTCGCCGGCGACCATAGCGGTAGCGAACATGATGCCGAACGTGACCAGATAGCTTCGGTCGTAGCTGGCGAGCGAAAACAGAGGCGTGACGAAGCAGAAGTTGTAAAGCACTACAGAGAGTACGCTCGATACGATCGTGCAGATACGCCCCGTCGTGGTGACGGCGGTCAGCAGGGCCGTGAGGATATAGAGGGATATGATGCTGGAATCGGCAAATCCCAGATGGCGGAAAGCCGTGCCGATCGCCGTGGCGACAAGAGAGAGGGCCAGCGTGCGAAGCACGTCTCGGCTGCTGGGCGGCTGCAGGGCGAGCGCACGGCGGCGTCCTTTGGGCCGGGAGGGCGGAGTCGACTGGTCTGGAATGATGTAAATGTCGAGGTTCGGGGCGAATGTTATGAGCTGTTCTACGAGAGATTTGCGGCCGAAGAGGGTCTGACGGACGCTGCTGCGCTCGCCCGTGCGCCCCATGACGATCTTCGAAATACCCGACAGGCGCGCGAACTCGGAGATCTGAAACGCGATGTCGTCGCCATAGACGGTTTCCATATGCGCTCCGAGCTGCTCGGCTAGGGCGATATTGGCTGCAAGCTTGGCGCGCTCATCATCGCTCATGGCTTGCGTGCGCGGGCTCTCTACGAACAGGGCGACGAGCTCGCTGCGAAACGCTTTCGCCATGCGTGCGGCGGCACGGACGATGCGGGGATTGGTCGGCGCCGGGGAGATGCAGACTAAGATACGCTCCCTGGTGTAGTAGTCACGGTTTCCCAGCACGCGTGTGGCGTCTGTGAGGTGGCCGGTGCGATCGGCGCAGCGGCGCAGCGCGATTTCTCGGAGTGCGGTGAGGTTCTCGACGGTAAAAAAATGCTGTTGCGCTCGGTCGGCTTGTGCGGGACGGTAGACGAGGCCGGCGCGAAGGCGCTCAAGTAGGTCTTCGGGCTCTATGTCGACGAGCTCGACCTGGTCGGCATCATCGAAGATACGGTCGGGGATTCGTTCGCTCACGACAACGCCGGTGATGGATGCAACCATGTCGTTTAGGCTCTCGATATGCTGAACATTCACGGTCGTATAGACGTCGATGCCCGCATGTAGAAGTTCCTCGACGTCTTGATAGCGTTTGTCGTGGCGAGACCCCGGCGCATTCGTATGGGCGAGCTCGTCGACAAGGATGAGCTGAGGGGCGCGTTCGATAGCCGCATCTAGATCGAACTCGCTGAGCGCAATGCCGTTGTGCTCGATGAGTTTACAGGGCACGTTCTCAAGCCCTTGTGCAAGATGGGCAGTTGCCGGACGTTCGTGCGGCTCGATGTATCCCGCGACGACGTCGACACCTCGCCGCTTGGCGGCGCGGGCGGCTTGAAGCATTGCATAGGTTTTGCCCGTGCCAGCAGCGTAGCCAAAGAAAATCTTGAGGTGTCCCCGGCTGGTTCGAGCGTCATCGGCGACCTCGTCTTTCTCAATTGCCTTGAGGATGAGGTCTGGATTGACGCGAGTGTCCGATGCGTCGCGCTGCATAGCGTAGCCTTTCTGAAGTGTTGTCCATGCGTGCATACGCGGTGAGGACGCCACTGTATGTTCGCGAGGTCGAGTATAGGCGCACTGCAGCAGCAATAGTGCTTTCTACCTGCATCTTTACGGCATCTTAAGGTCGTGAGCCCCAGCCCTCACGCCTCTTTAATCCCTAGAAGCGTTTACTGTCCCCAGACGCTTGCGAGAGCAGACGTCCGAGACATCGGACCGCGCGTGAAAGGGGCGGTGAATGAACATCCTCATTCCCATCATCGGAGTCGTCTGCATTGGACTCCTTATCTATTACATCTACATTCTGATGAGGAGTGATTCGTAAACTATGGACGCTGCGATTCAGTACATCTTGTACTTTGCCGTGCTCGTCGTCCTGGCCGTTCCGCTCGGTCGGTTCATGGCCCATATCATGGATGGTGAGCATACGTTCCTGTCGCCTGTGATTGCTCCTGTGGAGCGTGGCGTCTATCGTCTGCTTCGCATCGACGCGACAGAACAGATGGGGTGTAGGCGCTATCTGGTGAGCGTGCTGGTCTTTTCGGGGATCGGCCTCGTGGCTCTTGTGGCACTCCAGGCGCTTCAGTCCTTCTTGCCAGGCAATCCCCAGCACCTGCCGGGTGTGTCATGGGACCTGTCGTTCAATACGGCTGCTTCCTTCATAACCAACACCAACTGGCAGTCCTACTCCGGTGAGACCACCCTGTCCTACCTTGTGCAGTTCATGGGTCTCACCGTGCAGAACTTCGTTTCCGCTGGCACCGGTATCGCGGTCATGTTCGCGCTGATCCGCGGCTTCCGTCAGGTCAAGGAGCAGGGTCTGGGTTCCTTCTGGGTCGACCTCACCCGCACCGTCCTGTATGTGCTCATCCCGCTGAACCTCGTGTTCGGCATCTGCCTGGCTGCCGGTGGCGTCATCTCCAACTTCCAGCCGGCTCAGAAGGCCGAGCTCGTAGAGCCCGTCGCTGTCCAGCCTAATGCAGACGGCGGCTGGAGCGTCATCGACGGCGCCCAGATCGAGGGCGACACGGTCAAGGTCGACGGCAAGGTTGTCGAGGGCGCGCGCGTGGTCACCGAGCAGTTCCTGCCCCAGGGCCCCGCGGCTCCTCAGGTCGCCATCAAGCAGTCCGGCACCAACGGCGGCGGCTTCTTCGGCGTGAACTCCGCCCATCCGTATGAGAACCCCAGTGCCTTCACCAACATCATCGAGATGACCAGCCTGCTGCTGATCCCGGCCGCCTGCTGCTTCACCTTCGGTATCGGCGTCAAGAACACCAAGCAGGGCAAGGCTATCTTTGCCGCCATGTTCATCCTGTTGGTGATCTTCACCGGCATCATCGCCGTCAACGAGCATGCGGGAACCCCGCAGCTGGCCGATGGCGGAGCGGTCAATATCGAGATGACCGACGGCCAGGCCGGCGGCAACATGGAGGGCAAGGAGAGCCGCTTCGGTATCGCCTCCTCTTCCACCTGGTCCGCTTTCACGACGGCTGCTTCCAACGGCTCGGTTAACTCCATGCACGACTCCTACACCCCGCTGGGCGGTTTTGTCCAGATGCTCCAGATGGCTCTGGGCGAGGTCGTCTTCGGCGGCGTAGGCTGCGGCCTGTACGGCATGATCGGCTTCGCCATCCTCACGGTGTTTATCGCCGGCCTTATGGTCGGCCGCACGCCTGAGTTCCTGGGCAAGAAGATCGAGCCGGGCGAGATGCGCTGGGCAGTTGTCCTGTGCCTGGCAACTCCGTTTGCCATTCTGGTGTGCTCGGCCATCGCCTGCATGGTGCCCAGTCTTGCCGACCAGCTCAACAATGGTGGCGCGCACGGCTTCTCCGAGGTGCTGTATGCCTTCACCTCATGCGGCGGCAACAACGGCTCGGCGTTTGCAGGCATGAAGTGCAACATTCCCTGGATTAACGTCATGCTCGGCCTCGAGATGCTGTTCGCCCGCTTCATGCCCATCATCGGTACGCTGGCTATCGCCGGCTCGCTGGCCAAGAAGGGTAAGGTCGCCGAGAGCGCTGGTACCCTGTCTACCACCAACGGCATGTTCGTATTCCTGCTCGTGTTCATCGTTCTGCTGATCGGTGCCCTGAGCTTCTTCCCGGCCCTGGCGCTTGGCCCCGTTGCCGAGTTCTTCCAGATGATTGCGTAAAGGAGGGCGCAGATTTATGACTATGCAAAAAGACATGATGGGCCGCGCGGTCCGCGACTCGTTTGCCAAACTGGATCCTCGCGTCCAGATTCAAAACCCGGTCATGTTCCTGGTGTGGCTTTCCGCCGTCATGACCTCCGTCCTGGCCGTCGCTTCCATCTTCGGTGTGCAGGACGCGGGTGTGCCCACCTACTATGTGGTCGCCATCGCGGTCATCCTGTGGCTCACCGACCTGTTCTCGAACTTCGCCGAGGCGCTTGCCGAGGGCCGCGGTAAGGCTCAGGCCGATTCCCTGCGTGCGGCCAAGAAGGATGTCGAGGCCCATCGTATCGAGTCCGTTAAGGACAAGGAACACTTCACCGTCGTTCCCGGCACCGAGCTTACGCGCGGCGACCTGGTGATCGTACGCGCCGGCGAGCAGATTCCCGGCGATGGCGACGTCATCGAGGGCGCTGCCTCCGTTGACGAGTCCGCCATCACCGGCGAGTCCGCCCCCGTGGTCCGCGAGGCCGGCGGCGACCGCTCTGCCGTTACCGGCGGTACCACGGTGCTGTCCGATTGGATCATCGTCAAGATCTCCAGTGAGCCCGGCCAGAGCTTCCTGGACAAGATGATCGCGATGGTCGAGGGTGCCGCGCGCAAGAAGACCCCTAACGAGATCGCTCTGGAGATCTTCCTGGTGGCCCTCTCCATCGTCTTTATCCTGGTCACGCTGGCCCTGTATTGTTACTCCTGCTTCTCGGTCGGCCTTAACGGCATGGACAACCCCACGGCCGTGACCACGCTCGTGGCGCTGCTCGTGTGCCTGGCTCCCACTACCATCGGCGCCCTTCTTTCCGCCATCGGCATCGCCGGCATGAGCCGTCTGAACGAGGCCAACGTGCTGGCCATGTCCGGCCGTGCCATCGAGGCCGCCGGCGACGTCGACATCCTCATGCTCGACAAGACCGGCACCATCACCCTAGGTAACCGCCAAGCCGCCGAGTTCATCCCGGTCGACGGCATCGATCCCGCGGAGCTGGCCGATGCCGCCCAGCTTTCCTCGCTGGCCGACGAGACCCCCGAAGGCCGTTCCATCGTCGTGCTCGCCAAGGAGCAGTTCGGCCTGCGCGGCCGCACGCTCGAGGATAAGGGTATGGAGTTCATCCCCTTCACCGCGGCGACCCGCATGTCCGGTGTGAACTACGAGGGCAATGAGATCCGCAAGGGCGCTGCCGATTCCGTGCGCACCTATGTGGAGGCAGCCGGCGGCGTGTTCTCCCAGGAGTGCGACGAGGCCGTCGAGCGCATCGCCAAGGCCGGCGGCACCCCGCTGGTCGTGACCAAGAACTGCCGCGTGCTGGGCGTTGTGTACCTTAAGGACATCATCAAGTCCGGCGTTAAGGAGAAGTTCGCCGACCTGCGCAAGATGGGCATCAAGACCATCATGGTGACGGGCGACAACCCGCTCACCGCCGCGGCAATCGCCGCCGAGGCCGGCGTTGACGACTTCCTGGCCGAGGCCACCCCTGAAGGCAAGCTCGAGAAGATCCGCGAGTTCCAGCGTGAGGGGCACCTGGTCGCCATGACCGGCGACGGCACCAACGACGCGCCCGCTCTGGCCCAGGCCGACGTCGCCGTGGCCATGAACACGGGCACCCAGGCTGCCAAGGAGGCCGGCAACATGGTCGACCTCGACTCCAGCCCTACCAAGCTCATCGAGGTCGTGCGTATCGGCAAGCAGCTGCTCATGACCCGCGGTTCGCTCACGACCTTCTCGGTGGCCAACGACATGGCGAAGTACTTCGCTATCATCCCGGCCCTGTTCTCGCCGATCTACCCGGGCCTTGGCGCGCTCAACATCCTCGGTCTGGCAAGCCCGCTGTCCGCGGTTCTTTCGGCCATCATCTATAACGCGCTCGTTATCGTCGCGCTGATCCCGGCTGCGCTGAAGGGCGTTAAGTACCGCGAGGTACCGTCCGGACAGCTGCTGACCCACAACCTGCTCGTGTGGGGTCTGGGCGGCATCGTTGCCCCGTTCGTATTCATCAAGCTCATCGACATGCTGCTCGCGTTCTGCGGCATTATGTAAGTGGAGGTTTGTATGTTCAAAGGTGTTGCATCGCGCGCACTGGGCGTGTTCGCGCTGTTTACCGTTGTCTGCGGCCTGGGCTATACGCTCGTCGTGACCGGCATCGCGCAGCTTGCGTTTCCGTACCAGGCGAACGGTTCGCTCATCAAGGTCGACGGCAAGGTTGTGGGCTCCGAGCTCATCGGCCAGAACTTCGAGGATGAGGGCCATATGTGGGGCCGCATCCAGAACGTGTCAATTGTCGAAGGCGAAGACGGCGAACCCATGGCCTACGGCGCTCCGTCCAATTTGTCTCCGGCGAGTGAGGAGTACCGACAGCTTGTGGACGCGCGCGTCGAGAAGATCCGCGCCGCTAACCCCGATGCCGATATGGACGCTGTGCCCGTCGACCTGGTGACGTGTTCGGGGTCCGGCCTCGACCCGGAGATCTCTCCGGATGCCGCCGAGTACCAGGTCCCGCGCCTTGCCAAGGCCACGGGCAAGAGCAAAGGCGAGGTGCGCGAGATCATCGCCCAGTGCACCAAAGGCCGATTCCTGGGCGTCTTCGGCGAGCCCACGGTCAACGTGCTCAAGGTGAACCTTATGCTGGACGGCGCGCTGTAGGTGAGGGAGTGGCGGATGAGGGCGTGACTGACTATCTGAGCCCTCAATTCCACCCCGCCCATCAGTTGCGGTGAAATACGGACTGTTTTGGCTGTCAAAAGCCTCAATTGCTCCGTATTCCACCGCAACTTTTTTATGGGTCGAGCAAAAGGTGGGGGAGTGCGTGCGGTTGTGCGCCGGGCGGGTACTGATACGATAGGTGAGTCAGCAACTGCCGCCGCGCGGCTCAAACGAAAGGAAGCCTGTATGGAGTCCTCTGCCTATCCGATGCTCTTTAGCCCCATCAAGGTTGGTACGACCGAGGTTAAGAACCGTGTCTTTATGCCGCCGGTATCCACTAACCTGGCCGACCATGGCTATGTGACCGACGACCTGGTCGACCACTACCGCGCTCGCGCCAAGGGCGGCGTGGGCCTCATCATTACCGAGGTCGTGACGGTCGAGCCCACCTATACCTACCTGCCGGGCGACATGTGCTGCTACGACGACACGTTCATTCCCGGTTGGGAAAAGCTCGCCGCCGCCGTGCACGAGTATGGCTGCAAGATCATGCCGCAGCTCTTCCACCCCGCCTACATGGCCTTTAATATCCCGGGTACGCCGCGCCTGATCGCTCCGTCCTTCGTGGGCCCGTCCTATGCCCGCGAGGCGCCGCGCTCCATTACGGTTGACGAGATCCATGAGCTCACGCACCAGTTTGGCGACGCTGCCGTGCGCATGCAGAAGGCCGGCGTCGATGGCGTCGAGGTCCATGCGGCGCATGCCCACGGCATGCTCGGCGGCTTCTTGACACCGCTCTACAACAAGCGTACCGACGAGTACGGCGGCTCGCTCGATGCTCGCATGCGCTTCCTGCTCGAGGTCATCGCCGAGATTCGCGAGCGCTGCGGCAAGGACTTCATCATCGACGTCCGCATTTCGGGCGACGAGTACACCGATGGCGGCCTGACCCTCAACGACATGATCTATGTCTCGCGTCGCCTGGAGAAGGCCGGCGTCGACATGATCCACGTGTCGGGCGGCACCACCATCAAACGCGGCTCCGCGATTCCCGCCGCCGGTACCCAGCAGGCCTCGCACGCCGCCTGCTCGCGCGAGATCAAGAAGCATGTGAACATTCCCGTTGCCACGGTCGGCCGCATCAATGAGGCATGGATTGCCGAGGAGCTGATTGAGGACGGCGCCGCCGACATCTGCATGATGGGCCGCGCCAACCTGTGCGATGCCGAGTTCTGCAACAAGGCGGCTGCCGGCAACGCCGACGAGATTCGCCCCTGCATCGGCTGCCTGCGCTGCCTGAACGGCATCATGTTCGGCAAGCGCATCTCCTGCACCGTTAACCCCGATGTCGAGCGCGACGAGGCCGGCTACGAGCCTGCCGCCGAGGCCAAGAACGTGCTCGTTGTGGGCGCCGGTCCCGCTGGCATGGAGGCGGCGTTCATTGCCGCCAAGCGCGGACACAACGTGGTGCTCGTGGACAAGCAGGACGAGCCGGGTGGTGAGATGCGCATCGCGGCCGTCCCGCCGGCAAAGCAGGAGCTCACCCGCGTGATTAAGTACCAGTATCGTCGTCTGGCCGAGGCCGGCGTGAAGTGCGTCTTTGGTACCGAGCTTTCGGCCGAGGACATTCAGCGCGACTACGCCGGGTACGAGGTTGTCCTGGCCTATGGCGCCGAGCCTATCGCACCGGCCTTTATGCAGGGCTTTAAGCAGGTCATGACGGCTGACGACCTGCTGGGCGGCAATGCCTTCCCGGGCAAGAAGATCGTCATTGTGGGCGGCGGCACCGTCGGCTGCGAGACGGCCGACTATCTGGCTCCGCTGGTCAACGACCTGTCGCCGGCCAACCGCGACGTCACCGTCATCGAGATGACCAAGACCCTTGCCGCCAACGAGGGCGGCGCCGGCCGCGCGGTGCTCATCACGCGCATGCTCTCCAAGGGCGTTCACGTGCTGACCGAGGCCAAGGTGACCGAGATCACCGAGGATACTATCAGCTACGAGAAGGACGGCGAGGTCCACACCATCACCGGTGCCGATACGCTGGTGCTTGCCATGGGTTATCGTCCCAATACCAAGCTGGCCGACGACCTTGCCGCTGCCGGCGTTGCCACCCACGTGCTGGGCGATGCCAACAAGTGCGGCAACATCCGCGATGCCATCGGCGATGGCTACAAGGTTGCCTGCGAACTCTAGTCAACCCCTTGGTGCATGGGGGTCAGGTTACTTTGCACCAATCTGGTGCATACAAACCTGACCCCTTTGCACCAGTCATCTTGCTTCTCTGTATGATATTATATAGCTACTGTCATACAGGAGGCTAAGATGAGTGCTTCAGTTTTGAGCGTCCGTGTTGATGCATCAATTAAGGAATCGTTTGCCGAGCTCTGCGAGGAGCTCGGCATGACGTCTTCCGTGGCGGTCAACATGTTCATGCGTCAGATGCTGCGGGAGCGGTCGCTTCCATTTACCCCTTCTCTTTCAGTCAAACGGGACGAGGCGAAGACCGACGTTTTGACCGTTGCTGAAATCAGGGATGCCGTTGCTCGCGCGGCGGGTACTCGAAAGGCGATTCGGTCGGTCACGTTGTTCGGCTCGTATGCTCGACGTGACGCAAATACCGATAGCGATATCGACCTGCGTATAGAGGTCGATTCCGATGCGACATTTGGGTTATTCGCTCTTTCCTCGTTCGCGGAGGAGATCAAAGAGGCAACAGGCAAGCAGGTCGACGTCGTTTCGAGCGAACACTTGCGAGAAGACATTGCGCATGCCATCGAGAGGGAGGGTGTGGTGCTGTATGTTCGCCCGTAAATCAGATGCGTTGCGCGCCCAGGAGATTCTCGAGGCGATTGATGAGACGACCGAGAGAATCAAAGCGTTCGGTGTGACGGAAGACGAGTTCCTCCACGCGGATGACATCAAGGCCAGGACGCTCGCCGATTCTCTCCTTATGTGTGCCCTTAGGGTGACGGAGGAGGCGGGTAAGCTGTCCGAGAAGGCGCAGCGACTGCACCCCGAGATTGAGTGGCGCGGTATCATCGGGATGCGTAACTATCTTGCCCATGATTACGGCAACGTTGATCGCGCCGTGGTTTGGGACGCGGTGACATCAGAGTTTCCCGCTCTTGCAGCGGCATGCCGACAGATTATCGAGGAATCCTAATCTTGCTCTCTTTGAGCCAACATGGTGTGAGATAACCTGACCCCATTGCACCATTTGATAGCAAAAAGCGGCGGCCGTCCCGTGTTGGGGCGGCCGCCGCTTGCGTTCGCTGCGATGGGTCGTGCGATTAGAGCCCCAGGAGCTCCTTGACCTTGGCGATGATTGCCTCGTCGGTGGCGTTGGCGAAGAAGTACTCCTGGAAGTGCTCGCCAGCCAGGGCGCCCTTGACCAGATCCTGGTCGATCTCGCCCAGGACGTCGACGAGCGGACGCATGGTCACAGCGCGGACGCCGTCGAGGATCTTCTTGTTGCGCTGCTCGGGCTCAACACGCTCGGCAGGATAGCCGTTGCCGGAACCGAAGCCAAAGAGCTTCTCGAAGGTGTACTCGAGGTTGAGCTCCTGGCCCCAGCCGTTCTTGAGGGCGAAGGGCATGGCGACGGCGTTACCGTCGTTGACCTGGGCGAAGGTGTAGGCATCCAGCGGGTCGGCGACATGGCCGCAGAGCACACCGGGGAAGGAGTTGCAGGCGAGCATGGCGCCCTCGCCGGTGCCGCAGCCGGTCACGACATAGTCGGCAGCGCCGGAGTTGAGCAGCACGGCGGCAAGGATGCCGTTCTGAACATAGGTGAGCGGCTTGGAGTCGGCATCGGCATACATACCGTAGTTAAAGACGGTGTGGCCCATGGGCTCGACGACCTTCTTAAGGGCAGCCTCGATCATGGGGTTCTTGGAGTTCTGAGAATTCTCGTTGATGAGAGCGATCTTCATTGCGAAATACCTTTCCTATTTCTAACTTGCGGTGAAATACGGACCGTCTTGCCTGGTAGAAGTCAAAATCAATCCCTATTTCACCGCAACTACTAAATGAACCTAAATGTGGGAGCGCAGCGCCTAAGCAGGTTGTTTGCCGATGTATGCCAGAATGCCGCCGTCGACGTAGAGGATGTGGCCGTTGACGAAGTTCGAGGCATCGGAGGCCAAGAACACGGCGGGGCCCTTCAGATCCTCGGGCGTACCCCAACGGGCGGCCGGGGTCTTGGCGATGATGAACTGGTCAAACGGGTGACGGCTGCCGTCGGGCTGCGTCTCGCGCAGCGGCGCGGTCTGCGGCGTTGCGATATAGCCAGGCCCAATGCCGTTGCACTGGATGTTGGCCTCGCCAAACTCGGAGCAGATGTTCTTGGTGAGCATCTTCAGACCGCCCTTGGCAGCGGCGTAGCCAGCGATGGTCTCGCGGCCGAGCTCGCTCATCATCGAGCAGATGTTGATGATCTTGCCGTGACCCTTGGCAATCATGCCGGGCAGGCAGGCCTTTGACACGATGAACGGGGCGTTAAGGTCGATGTCGACGACGCGACGGAAGTCCTCGGCACTCATGTCGAGCATGGGGGTGCGCTGGATAACACCGGCGTTGTTGACCAGGATGTCGGGCGTGGTGCCAAAATCGGCCTCGATCTTGGCGACGAGCTCGGCGACGACGGCCTCGTCGGTGACGTCGGCCACGTATCCGTGAGCCTCAAAGCCCAGCTCGCGGTAGTGCTTCTCGGCCTCGGCGACCTTGTCGGCGTGACGCGCGTTAAAGGCGATCTTGGCGCCGGCCTCGCCGAGCGCCTCGGCAATGGCCATACCAATGCCGTAGGTGGCGCCGGTTACGAGCGCGACCTTGCCATCCAGGCGGAAGCTGTCCATGCCAAACGTAAAGTTGTCAGAATTCTTATCGGCCATCTTGCTCCAATCGTTGTGGAATGACTGACAAGGCAAGTGTCGGCTAGTAAACCGGTTTTGTCAACGATGGTCTTGAATTCATCACTTTACGTGCTAAATCAGTGAACAATAAATTGTGAATCTAAGTAAATTGGTTTTCAATTGAGGACACGATGCCTTTGGTCAAGAGGGAAACAGCTTGTTCCTACAGCGTGCTCTCATTCCAGTTGATAGAGCAATCAAGCACTTGGTGCGTCTCTACCTGCTCTTTTTCGGCAATCAAATCGAGCAGGATGCGCGCGGCGGTCTGGCCTTCCTCACGTGCAGGCTGCTCGACGACCGAGACCGAGGGAGAAGCGACGTTGACCCATTCGGTGTTGTCGAAGCCCAAAAGCCCCACAATGTTGGGCATGAGGGGGTAATAAGCCTTGCAACATTTATAGATGTCGGGCAGAGCCCAGCAGTTGGGGGCGAAGATGAGCGTTGGCGTCGTTCCATCGATGTTCGCCGCGAGGAAGCTTTCGAGTTTTCCGGTATCGACCTGATCGTTTTCGATCAAGAACTGCGTGAATCCCAAATCGTACGCCTCGAGCGCATCGACAAAACCGCTAAAGCGCTCAATGCGGCTGGAGATGAGCCCCGGCGTGGCGGTAACGACCAAAAAGCGCTTATATCCCTTCTCGATACAGGCTTCGACGGCGCGATACGAGGCCTCATAGTTGTCGGTCTTGACCCAGTTGGAACTAAAGTCGTAGAGCTTTGAGTCGATAAAGACCAGGGGCTTGCCGCTCTCGCTGATGGATTTGCTAATCTCCTTAAAGCGGGCAGTCGGCTGCACGATAAAGCCGTCCACGCCAAGTGCGATAAGGCGGTCAATATATGCGAGCTCGCCCTGTTTATCAAAGTTAGAGGCGCATACCAGCATGCGGTAGCCCTCGGCGCTGGCAACGGTGTCGATGCCCTTGACCAGCTGGTTTGCAAAGGTATTGGTGATGTCGCCGATGATGACGCCGATCATCTGGCTGCTCTTGGCGTTCATGCCACGGGCAAGGGGACTCGGCTCGTAGCCGGTATCGTGGATGGCTTTGCGAATGCGCGCCTGTGTCTCATCGCTCATGCGATCGGTCTTGCCGTTGAGATAGAACGAAACCGTCGTCTTGGACGTGCCGGCCATGGCTGCGATCTCTTTGATCGTCACGCGTTTCTTTGCATTGTTTTGACTGGCCATAGGGCGGCTTCTTTCTACGGGAGTCTATGAATACGATGATTGTAAATCAGTTTACCATCGTTCATCGATAACATATGAGTGGGTGTACCAGTGGTTTTCGTACATTGGCAGCTGAATAATCGGTTTACGTAACCGTTTGCCTTTCTTGCGGATATGATATGAAAGACTGCAGAACAGGGGGAGTTATGAAGATGGATTCGCAGCACTATTCGCTATCGACGAGGCAAGATCTCGTTTCGTGGGCTTGCGATTTGCTGCCCGATCCGTTTTCGTGTCCCGAGAACGTCGGCGCCTCCTTTCGTGCGTCGATTCGCGGTTTTGAGTGGGGCTCTCGCCCCCTGTGGGCGGTGTTTTCACTGGTCAAAGGTGGCATGTCGCCAAAAGACCCTCGCGTGAGCTTCTATTTTGACTACATTGCAAAAGGCCTGACGCCGGACGATCCCGATGCGTTTGAGGACCCTACGCTCGAGACGCGTCAGATTGTTTTTGAGCAGGTCGTTTACGGCTATGGCCTTCTTTGCCTGGGCGAAGACCTACTCAATTGTTTTACTGCCGAGCAACAGAAGCGGCTGGTCGAGTGGCTCAACGTGGCAAACACTGTCGAACTGCCCTGGGGAAGCTGGTATCTTACCCGTGTACTTATCAACTGCGGTCTGCGTAAATGCGGACTGACCTATGATGCCAATCGCCTCGCCGCGGATGCGGCTGCGGTCGAGAACATGTATGTCGGGAATGGTTGGTACGAGGATGGCACGCCGTTTCAACTCGATAGCTACGTTGGATCTGCGTTTCATCTGATTTCGCTGCTGCTCGAATGCTATGCGACTTCGAATCCGCTTGAGGGCTGTATCGAGCGTTCGAAGGCTTTTGCGAAAGAATATCGTTATTGGTTCGACGCACAGGGTCGAGCCTTACCGTTTGGCCGTAGCCTTACGTATCGTTTTGCGCAGGCTTCGTTTTGGAGTGCCGCGGCGCTGATGGGAGATGAGGTGGCTCCGGCTTCCGAGGCCAAGGACCTCCTTTTGCGCCATCTGTCCTGGTGGCATGATCATGCTGGCGATCGCTGTCTGTCGTCGATTGGATATCGCTATCCAGGCGCGCCCGTGCGCGAGGATTACTCGAGCCCCGGTGCTTCTTTTTGGGCGTTTAGGGCTTTCCTGGTCCTGGCGCTGCCAGAGGATGATTCTTTTTGGCAAATTGAGCCCTGCGCCCCAAAATTGGAAAAGCTGCATGTTGAGGAGGAACCCGCTGTTCTAATCGAGTCGGGCGCACACCACACTTATATGCTCTCAGCAAAACAGTATTGCGCCTCGGGGATCATGGGCCGTTATTCTAAATACGGCAAGCTGTGTTATTCGACGGCGTTTGGATGGAACGCCTCGGTCGATGGAACCGGAATCGGAAATTTTGCCGTCGATAGCGCCCTTGCATTGTCGATTGCGGGTACCGATCAATTTGCCAGCCGTGGGCGCATCGAGGGCCATGAGGTCCATGGTGGATACATCTATAGTCTGTGGGGCTATGGTACGGTTGCGCATGTGGAGACGTGGCTGGTCCCTGTAGACGAGTTTAGGCATATTCGAATCCACCACGTTGAGTCGTCACTCCCGCTGGAGACCTACGAGGGCGGTTTCCCTGTGTTTGGGTGGAGCTCCAAGTTCGATTGCGCTGAGCGTGAGCCGGGTTCGATCAAGCTTAAGCGCAGTCTTTTGGCGTCGCCCGGCGAAGCCGATAACTATGGACAGGAAGCCGGCATCGAAGATATCTCGTCATGTCGCGAAGTAATCGAACGCAAGCTCAAACGGGTTGGTCTCGGTAGCCTTGTTAAGGATTTTGCCTCTGATTGGGTTGAGCGCGAGGCCGTTGCCGTGCGCCAGAATCCGGCGACCAATATTTATAGCTGGGAGCAGAATGCCGTCCCGGCACTCAAGACCAAAAAAGCCGCGCACTCCTTTCATTTGGGATGCCTTGTATATGGGAACCCGGGAAAACTTAGCTAGATGCTATGAGGATGCCGGCAAACGGTAGATATTCTGCCGCGAACGGTAATTTCAACTGAATAAAAAAGAAAGCAATGCATTCTAAACTCTTCTTCTGTACAATGTAAATCGGTTAGTAAACCAGTTTGCTAAACAAGTAACCAAGGGAGTCAGATGAGCAAGCAAGTCGTATTGATCTCGCATGGCAAGCTGTCCGCCGGCGTCGCCGACGCCGTCTCGATGGTGTTTGGCAAGAATGAGGAACTTTCGTATTTGGGGCTCGCTCCCGACGGCAACGTCGTCGAGCTTATCGGCGGCTTGCGTGACCGTGTCGCCGCCGATCCCGACGATCAGTTCATCGTCATCGCCGATATCTTCGGCGGCAGCGTGTGCAACCAGAGCCTCGAGCAGCTTTCCCAGTTCGATAACGTCGTCCTGCTCTCGGGCCTCTCGATGGGTCTGGTGCTGTCGATCCTGGCCATGCCCGGCGAGCTGAGCCAGGCCCAGATTGACCAGGCGGTCGCGGATGCCCGCGAGGGCACCAAGGTCGTCGAGCTCATCAAGGCCGACGCTCCCGTCGATAACGGCGAGGACGATTTCTTCTAAGAAGAGGCTCATGTATCACGGAAACAAGGATCAAAGGTAAAGGAGTACCGACATGATCACCATGGCACGCGTCGACGACCGTCTCATCCACGGGCAAGTTGCCGTCAAGTGGAGCAAGGAGCTCAACATCAGCCGCATCATCGTGGCTTCCGATGTCGTGGCGGCCAACAAGCTTCAAGTTGCTGCTCTTAAGGCGGCTGCCCCCGACGGGGTCAAGGCTGCCGTCGTTTCAACCGATAAGGCGGCCGGTCTTGTGTCCGACCCCCGTTCGAAGGATATGCGGATCCTTCTGCTTTCCAACGATCCTCGCGATTTGCTTGCGGTTTATCGAAAGATCGAAGAGCGTCCCGTGCTTGATATCGCGAATTTCGGCCGCATCGGCGGAAACCTAGCCGATAAGCAAAAACTTTCCGATTCGGTATACCTCACTGAAGATGACAAGAAAGTTATCCAAGAGATCGCCGACTTGGGCGTCGAGATTATCCATCAGGCGCTTCCGGGTGATCCCCGTAAGGAGTTTCTGCCCATGATGGGCTGCTGATCGAAAGATGTGCATTCGCGTCTGGATGACGCATGCGATAGCTCTGATATGAGAAAAGAGAAAGGCAGGTATGAACATGGATCTGTTGGGTCCTGCGTTGGTTGTGGGCTTCTGCACCGCGTTGTTCAAGTTCTTGGATTGGTTCTGCTGGACGCAGCTTTCCCGCCCCATTTTCTGTGTGGCGTTTGAAGGTCTTTTGTTGTCGCTAGTTACAGGCGATTCCTCTCTAGCCACTACCGGCGTTTTGCTTGCCGCCCAGCTCGAGCTGGTATTCATCGGCAACGTGAGCATGGGCGGCGTCATGCCTTCCGATTACTGCCTGGGATCGTTGTTCGGCGGTGCATTCGCAATGGTGCTCGGCCAGGATATCGCGACGGCCATCACGCTCGCCGTCCCGCTTTCGATGCTTGGCTCGGTTTTGTTCAACGTCATGGAGGTCGGCGTCTGCGCAATCGTCCCCAAGTTCGACGAGCTGCTCGACCAGCATAAGCTTGCTTCCTATAAAGCGCTGTGGTGGGCCCAGTTCGCGGTGTATCACCTCTGCTGGTTCCTGCTTGGTTTCGTGTGCATCCTCGCCGGTGCCGATGCGGTCGGAGCGTTTGTAAACGCGCTGCCCGCCTGGTTTACCAACGGTATGTCTGTCGCCGCCAGCATGGTTCCCGCCCTGGGCCTTGCGCTCCTTCTCAAATCCCTGTACACCAAGGAGAGTATGCCTTGGTATTTCATCGGCTTCGGCCTCATGGCGTTTTTGACATATAACGCAACTACGGGGGCGACGCTCGGCGCTGACAAAGCGATTACCCTTGCCACTGCTCCCACGTCCGTCATGACCCTTGTCGAGATCGCGTTCTTTGGCTTTGCCGTGGCTGCAATCATCATTTTCAAGGACCTGAAAGAGATTAAGGAGCGTCAGGCCGCTCCCGTTTTGAATGCTGCTTCCGATGACGAGGATGAGGATTTCTTCAATGACTAACGTTGCTGTTACTACGGGAGCCGCCCCCGTACTGGACGAGAAGGCCCAGAAAAAGACGCTGGCGCGCATTATTACCCGCAACTGGTGGCTGCTCTTCGTGAACTCCTACACCAAGCTTGAAGGTACCACGTTTGCTCGAGTCATGATGCCGTTTCTCGAGGATATCTATGGTAAAGAGACCGACGAGTTCTATGAGGCGATGAAGCGTCATTCTAACTTCTTTAACACGACGCCGATGGTGAATCCCTTCATCCTCGCCCTCGTGGTGACGATGGAGTACGAGCGCAAGGCTGCCATCGATGCGGGCAAGGAGTTTGACGACAACTCGATTGAGTCCCTCAAAGTTGCCCTCATGGGGCCATTTGCCGGCATTGGTGACTCAATCGCAGTTGGAGTTCTTCGTATTCTCGCAACCGGCATCGCGCTCGGTTTTTCCCAGCAGGGCCTTTGGCTGGGGCCGATTTTGTTCCTGCTCGTCTATAACATCCCCAACTTGCTGATTCAATGGTTTACCGGAACGTTGGGCATGAAGCTTGGTTCAAACTTCGTTGCTGAGGCACTTGAGAGTGGCATGATTGCTTCCTTTACTAAGGGTTTGAACGTCCTTGGTATGCTGATGGTCGGTGCTATGACCGCATCGTTTGTGAGCTTCAAGACGTCTCTCGTGCTTGATATGGGTAGCGGTGTCACGTTCGATCTCCAAAGTGTGCTGAATCAGATCATGCCCGGCATCCTTCCGTTGAGCCTGACCCTCGGCATCTTCTTCTATCTGCGGAAGAAGAACCGCCCGATGCTCGTGATGCTTCTCATCTTTGTGGTAGCCATCATCCTGACCGCATTGGGCGTTTGCGGATAACAGTGACGGATCATTCCGTCTTACGGTGGGACACGTGGGCGCAGGCGCGCGTGCCCCACATTTTATTAAAGGGGCAATGATGGACAGGCTAATCGTTTCGTTGTGCTTGATTGCGGTCGCAGCTGCAGCTTGCTGGTGTTTGATGCTTAAGGCGAGATCGAGTCGTTACAACCGACTGATAACACTTGCCAAAGCGGGAGATGCGGAGGGCTTTAAATCGTGCATGTCGTCAAACCTGTCAAGGATGTTGATCTCGCCGTTCGCCAAATGCAGGCTTCAGCTTGAGCTTGCCGGGAGCACGGGAAACCGCGAGGAGATTCGCTCCGCAGTCAACGAGCTCATGAAGCTCAAGATTTCGGATAGTCAGCGCTATCAAGTTGCAACGACGGCGTTTGTGATGCTCGCCGAGCTTGACGACAAAAAGGGCTGTAAACGATTGGTGGAGGAGATCGAGTCAATCTCCCCCGAAAATTCCGAAGGATATCGAATCTATTACGACACGGTCATGTGCGAAAAGGGCAGGTATCGCTCAGTTCTCGAAAGTCGTTTATCGGCACTTGAGCGAACGCCGGCCCGGAAGACGCGGGGACATTTGGAATACCTGCTTTCATGCGCATATCGCGCCGACGGGGATGATCGGAGGGCCCGTATGATGCGCGAGCGTGCAGCACACGACCTTGATGTTGAAGAAGAGCGACTGGAAGGTGCCATTGATGTTGCAGCTTGCATATGAGATGAGTGATGAGGACGCGCGTTGGGTTGATGACACACTCGCGAAGCTGATCGAGCGCTTTGGTGCCGAGCGCGATCGCATTGGCGGTAAGATCCCCTATATCGCCGAGGACGGCACCTATAAGAAGGATATGGCCGCCACCCCCGAGGACCTGATCTGGTGGACCAACGGCTTCTGGCCCGGCATCCTGTGGCAGTGCTACGGCGCTACGCAGGACGAGAAGTTCCTGCAGGCCGCGCGCGAGGTCGAGGACAAGCTCGATGGGGCATTCGACCGCTACACGGGCCTTCACCACGACGTCGGGTTCATGTGGCTGCTTTCGGCCGTCGCCGACTATCGTCTGACGGGCAACGAGCGCAGCCAGGCGCGCGGCCTGCATGCGGCCCATCTGCTGGCCGGCCGTTATAACCCCCGTGGTAAGTTCATCCGCTCGTGGAACCGCGACCGCGCCGGCTGGGTGATCGTCGATTCCATGATGAACATCCCACTGCTGTACTGGGCAAGCGACACGCTGGGCGATCCCCGCTTCACCTATGTCGCCGAGGACCACGCCGACACCGTCATGAACAATACGGTTCGTGGTGACGGTTCGTGCAACCATATCATCGTGCTCGATCCTCATAACGGCGATCTGCTCGAGACGCCGGCCGGTCAGGGCTGCGCCTCGGGTTCGAGCTGGAGCCGCGGCCAGGCATGGGCGGTCTACGGCTTTGCCCTTTCTTATCGTCATACCGGCGAGCAGCGCTATCTCGACACCGCCAAGCGCGTCGCCAACTACTTTACGAGTCAGGTTTCCCTCACCGGCAACGTGGCCAAACTCGACTTTCGTCAACCTGCCGATGTCGACTGGTGGGACGCTCTCGCCGGTTGCATCGCCGCATGCGGCATGCTCGAGATCGCCCGCGCCTGTGAGGGCACCGAGCGTGACGAGTGGGTCACCTGGGCTATCAAGGTCCTGCGTGCCACCGATGAGCGTTTCTGCGACTGGAACATCGAGCATGACGGTGTCGTCACGATGTGCTCCGGTGCGTACTTCTCCGAGAAGGACCGTCACGTTCCCATGGTCTATGGCGATTACTACTTCCTCGAGGCCGTACTGCGTCTGGCTGGAAAGGATACGCTGCTGTGGTAGATCTCCGTCGTTGAAACACGACGGTGCATACGTCCGGGTAGACGTTTCCACATGTCTCATGGGGTGAATTGAGGAATGACGGGTTGCGATGAAGCTTGCATTAATACAGGAGAAACAGAACAAGCTCTATCGGTTTCATGACGAGGATGTCTTTTCCCGTGATGAGGCTATCGAGATGCAACGTGAGATGGTCGAGCAGAATGTATCCCTGATACGTGATGCGGCTGACGAGGGTGTGGATATCGCTCTTACTAGCGAGGCAATCAACTATCCCGGTCAGGTTCGTTGCTTGCCCGGATTGTCGAGCGCGGAGCTCGTTCATTCAACGCAGGATTGGGTTTGTGGCGAACTATCTAGAACCGCGCGTGAGTGCAACATGAATGTGGTTGCAGGTATTCTGCGCGTTGGTCGTGACGGAGCGTTGCGCAATCAAGCTGTCGTTTTCAATCGAGTGGGCAATGAGGTTCACGCGTATTCGAAAGTGTTCCTTGCGGGCGATGAGAATGATTACATGACTCCAGGCACTGGTTTTCCGGTTTGGGAGAGCGAGTTTGGCAAGATCGGTGTCGGAATCTGTTGGGATATGCAATTTCCCGAAACCTGTCGTGCCTATGCGCGACAGGGTGTCGATTTAGTCCTCGCTCCGACATGGGGTTGGGAATACATGTATGCCAAAGCACGAGCCTACGAGAATGGAATCTTCGTCGCGGCCGCCATGGCTGTTCCCGAATATAAGGACATTGAGGGGAAGCGCGCACCGAGTCAGGTCATATCACCGGATGGAACGGTTCTTGCGGAAGGCCCCCATGATCATGCCTCCGTTGTGGCGATGGAGATTGATGACCTGAAGGCATGTGAACCGTACCGTTCATTTCGGATGAATTGTCTTGATCGGTGGGAATCGTCTCGCCTTGCAGGTGATAACGGGTGGGCCAAATAATGACGACGATCGCCAATCCGGTGCTGAGGGGCTTTCATCCCGATCCCTGCCTGTGTCAGGCGCATGGTAAGTACTATCTTGCAACGTCGACCTTCCAGTGGGTACCGGCGGTTTCGCTCTATGAATCCGACGATTTGATCGAATGGAGGCCTCTCGGTGGTGCTCTGCCCGATCTGGATCTGCGCGGTGTTCCCGATTCGGCGGGTGTTTGGGCTCCCGACCTCACCTATGACGAGGCGAGCGAACGCTTTTGGCTGACCTATACGATCGCATACCAGATTGACGGCATCTTCAAGGACGTCCGTAACTATGTGGTCACCGCCGAGGACCCTCGCGGCCCGTGGTCGGAACCCGTCTTTGTCAATGCATCGGGCTTCGACCCGGGATTCTTTCATGAGGACGGACGACATTACGTCATCAACCCGCAGTGGGACCCTCGTCCCGCCGAGGGGCATCATAAGTTCAACGGTTTGGTGATGCAGGAGTTCTCGCTTGAGGACGGCCTGGTCGGCGAGGCGAGGGTGGTGCTCGACAACAGCGATGCGGTCAACTGGCTGCGTGAGGGCCCGCACGTGCTCAAGCACGACGGCTGGTACTACATCGCCTGTGCCGAGGGCGGCACCGGTCGCCGTCATCGTATCCGCATGGCGCGGTCGCGTGAGCTGTGGGGTCCTTATGAGATGTGCCCCGAGCCTTTGGTGCGCGCTTGGTGCACCGAGAGCGCCCTGCGCAAATCTGGACACGGTAATTTTGTCCAAGCTCCCGACGGTTCTTGGTACGTCACGTTCCTCTGCAGCCGCTACCTGCCCGAGCGCGATGGGTCGGTGCATGTGTTCGATGAGCATGAGGCTGGTTGCTCTCCGCTTGGTCGCGAGACCGGTATGGCGCAGATTGTGTGGCGCGACGGTTGGCCGCGTCTGGCAGATGGCGGCGTCGCCGCGCCCGCCACGTTCGATGTTGCGGGGGATGCTCCGGTGCCGAGTACGCGTCTTGCGTACGAGACGGACTTTGCCGCCGATGCCGATCTTTGGAAAGAGGGCTGGCTGTGCTCCCGGCGCCTGGCGGGCGATTGGTGGGGCACCGGTGCCGAAGGCCTGACGCTTAAGGGCGGCGATTCGCCGAGCTCCTCGTTCGAGCGGTCCGAGATCGTCAGGCGTGCCTGCAGCCATGCGTGGCGCGCCGAGTGTTCGCTGCGTTTCGACCCACGCCATTACAACCAGTCCGCCGGCTTGATCTGCGAGTACGATTCGCGTACGTTTCATTACCTGTATCTGGGATGGGACGAGAAACGCGCCTGCAGGACGATCCAGGTGCTGTCTTGCGACAAGGGCTCGTTCACGATGCCGTTGGGCGATGCGGGTATCGAGGTGCCCACATCCGTCGCGACGGTGCGGCTCGGTGTTTCCGTCGACGGCTACGACCTCGTGTTCTCCTATGCCTTTGATGACGCGGAATGGCAGACGGTCGAGCACGGCGACGGCAACCCGTTGGTGCTCGACGCCTCCATCATGAGCGACGAGCACGTGGGCTTTGGCGCCTATACCGGAACGGTCGTCGGGCTCACCTGCATCGATATGTGGGATAAGAGCGCGGTCGCCACGTTCGGCTCATTTACCTATTGCGATCGTTAGGGGGTTCTGTATGGCTATGCTTTCCCTGAGTGTCGTGCGCGAGACGGGGGAGACCGTCTATTCCACCGAGTGCAAAGACGAGGTGACGCTTTCTTGGCGCGGGGCATACGAGCCGGGCGACAAGCTTGTCATCCATTGCGATGAGGCACCGGTGCATCTGGTGCTCAAACTCGATGCCGCGCTCGTCGAGAGCCACGTGTTGATGGAGCGGGACACGTTTGAGTTTCCCATCCCGCTCGGCGAGGGCCAGAAGGCGTATGGCAAGGGATGGGCGTTTGAGGATGAACGTCACTATGCCTATGCGCGCATCGAGGATACTCGCGAGGCGGGTGCCTGGCGGTGCCTCTCACGCAATTCATGCGATTACGAGGGCGCACAGGGCATCTATCCCCATGCGACGTCGAACATCCCCATGGATAACCCCCAGTTTATCGCTCGCAATGCCATCGACGGCGTGATCGAGACCTCGAGTCATGGCAGCTGGCCGCATGAGTCGTGGGGCGTCGCCGGCCGCGCCGACGCCTGGCTCAAAATCGACTTTGGCGAGAAGGTCGTAGCCGATGAGCTGCGGCTGTATCTACGTGCCGATTTTCCGCACGACACGTGTTGGGAATCCGCGAAGCTCGAGCTTTCGGATGGGTCGGTGCTCGACCTTTCGCTCGAGAAGACGGGGGAGCGTCAGGCGTTCGATCTGGGCGGCAGGCGCCTTTCCTGGGTCAAGATCGGGCAGCTGGTCAAACGCGATGAGGACGGTTTTCCCGGCTTGAGCCAGATCGAGGTCTGGGGTCGCCGGGGTGAGACGGCACAAAACGGAGGCCCGAATGACCGCTTTTCCGGCGTCGCCCCGCAAGAGGGTACGGACGCCTAAGACAAAGAAAGGAAACCCATGTCTCTCACTATCCTCCATGTTCCCGCGGAGCTTGCCCAGGCCGAGGGTCTGGTAACCGCTGAGTTCCAGGCGGTACTCGACCAGGCGCGCGGCGCGCAAGGTGCGCGTGTCGTCGTTCCAGCCGGCACCTATCGCGTCGGCTCCATCCGCATGTACGGCGACACCGAGCTCCATCTTGAGTCCGGTGCCAAGATCCAGGGGTCCGAAGACATCGCGGACTACACCGACTGGGACATTCCCACCACGCTCCGCTACGCGACCGACCCCGAGATCGTACGCATCCAGCGCCTTCCGCCGCATTACACGCGTGCCCTGCTCACGATTGCCGATGCCAAGAACGTCGCGATCACCGGCGAGCCAGACAGCTCGTTCGACGGTGTCGACTGCACCGACCCCGCCGGCGAGGAGGGATTCCGTGGCGCCATGGGCATCCGCATCTGCCGCTGCCAGAACGTGACGCTCAAGGGCTACACGTTTGAGCACAGCGCCAACTGGAGCCACCAGATGGATTCGTGCACCAATCTCCTTGCCGAGAATGTGAGCATCCTGGGCGGCCACGACGGCTTCAACATCCATCACTGCGACAACGTGACCATCCGCTCTTGCACGCTCAAGACGGGCGATGACTGCGTCGCCGGTTTCGATGCACGTAACGTTGTCGTCGAGGACTGCCTGCTCAACACCGCCTGCAACGCCATCCGTCTGGGTTGCCAGAACCTGCTGGTAAACAAGTGTCGCTTCGTGGGTCCCGGCGAGTACCCTCACATCCTGGACGGTAAGTTCCACATGCACGCTGCCGTGAAGTACTATTCACCCAGCGGAGATGTCTACCGTGGCGCCGCTTGCAACTGGCGCATCGCGGGCTGCACGTTTGAGAATCCCGGACGCTTGGTCAACTACGATTTCGGTAGCGAGCGCGGCTACATGACCGAGGTCCCGCTGCTGGACCTGCATTTCCAAGACTGCAAGGTGACCGGTGCGAGCATGACGTCGTTCTGCAAGGGCTCCGATACCCTGCCGATGACGCTTGAGCTGCGCGATTGCGCCATCGAGTACACGCCCGATACGGAGAGCGCTGGAAAGCCATTCGTGCAGATGGGCGATAGTGACGTGCTGGTTGAGGAGAACGTCGACTACACCTGCGCTTCCGGCGAGCAGTTTCGTGGACAGCGCGTCGTCGAGCAGTCCGAGGTTGTGGCCGAGGTGCTCCAGAGGAGGTAGCGGTGTCGATGACACTGGAGTCGCGTCGAGACTTCGAGGCTCTACTCATGCGCTATCTCGACCCGCTGCGAAAGCACTTCGATGCTTCGTGTTCGCGGATCGAGCTCGCGGGCGGCGGGGCGCAGTATGAAAACGAGGTTATTCCCATGGAGGCGTGGGCGAGGACTCTTTGGGGCCTCGCTCCGTTTTGGGCGGGCGGATCGCGCAGCGCCGATGGGTTTTTCGAGCATGCCTATTGCAACGGGTTGATTGCCGGAACCGACCCCCAGTCCGAGGCGTACTGGGGCGATTGCCGCGACCATGACCAGAAGTTCGTCGAGATGGCGGCCATCGCCTATGCGCTGCTTTTGGCTCCCGACGTGCTTTGGGAGCCGTTGACGGAGGGGCAGCGCGTGCGTGCCGCCGCATGGTTGGGAAAGATCAACGAGCATACCTGTCCGGCGGGCAACTGGCTTTGGTTCCAGGCGTTGGTGAACCTTGCCCTGCGCGAGCTCGGCATGCCCTACGACGAGCGACTCCTGCTCGAGGACCTCTCTACGCTCGAAGGCTTCTACCAAGGTGACGGCTGGTATAAGGACGGACCTACCGGTCTGCCCGACTACTACAATGCCATGACGTTCCAGTTCTTCTCGGTGCTCTATATCTGGAAGTTCGGATTGAGAGACACCGTCCGCGCGACGGGATATCTCGACCGTCTTAAGCTTTTCGCTTCCGATTACGTCAAGCTATTCTCGGCGCGTGGCGAGGGCGTGCCGTATGGTCGTTCCATGACGTACCGCTTCGCGCAGGCGGGTTTCTGGTCCATCGCAGTCGCCGCCGGCGTTAACTTGGGCGAGGGCTTTGATACCGCCTGCCTCAAGGGTCTGATCGTGCGGAACTTCGAGGCGTGGAATCGGACGCGTATCTGCGATAACGGTGGGGTCGTGACGGTGGGCTACCGCTATCCCAACCAGCATATGTGCGAGAGTTACAACGCCGCCGGTTCTCCTTATTGGTGCCTTATGGCCTTCGCGTGTCTGGCGTTGCCCGAGGACGATTCATTTTGGACCCTGCCGGCCTCGGGAACGATGCCTGTCCACGACGGTGTTGTCTCCGCTCTGGGTGGTACCGGACTTGTGGCGTGCGATACCGGGGGCGAGGTCGTGCTGTATCCGAGCGGCCGCGTACCGGGACATCCCTTTGCCCAGTCGGACAACAAGTACAGCAAGTTCGCCTATTCGAGCCGCTTCGGCTTCAGCGTGGCACGCTCCCAACGCACCCTCGAAGAGGCTGCGCCTGATAGCGTGCTTTCGTTCGTTGTCGGTGGGCGCGTGTTTGTTCGTGACGGCGTGGACAAAAGCGAGATCGTAACGCTCGACGACGGGAAATGTGCTGTACGGACGCGCTGGAGCCCGTGTCCGGGTATCGATGTGGTAACCGATATCATTCCTCTTGCGAACGGACAGCTTCGTAGCCATATTGTTACGAGCGCGATTGATTGCGTTGCATTCGATGCGGGCTTTGCCGTGCCGGGCGACTACCATTGGGTGACGTTGGAGGATACCGATAAAGTATGCCGCGTTGAGGCTGTTGGGCACGTGGAGGGTGAGCGTGTTTTGCTCCGTCCTGAGGCGAACACGAATATCGAGTGCGGCAAGACGGTGATTCCCGCCGTAAAGTACGTCATTAATGCAGGAATCAATAAACTCGCGACGCGTGTTGCCGTTATCGAATAAGGGCGACACGCGCTTTTGTCACGACTGCGCCTGTGCGCCTTCCGCGATCATGTTGCGGTTGTAGACCAGGTGCAGATACATGGCGTCGTGCGCGGCGGTGAGGTTTCGTGCCTCAATGGCGTCGGCCACGCCACGGTGCGTGCGGATGGTCTCCTCGACGAACATTTTGCCGGTTACGTTGATAAAGAGGGGGACGGATGCCTTGAGCGCGTCCATCAGGCGGGGGACGACGAGGTTGCCGCCATCCCAGGGTGGCTACATGGAGTAGCGCCCGTACGCATCGAATTTCTCCTCTCATAGATGCGTGGCAGAAGCCCCCGAGTTCATACGAGCTCGGGGCTCTTTTCGTCTGGATCGCAGACGTATCGTCGGACGAAAGCGCGTTGCGTCTGGAGCAAAAACGTACGAAAACGCAATTTACGTCTTATTTCCGGACGCAAATCAAGACGAAAACCGTTTGCGTCTTGTTTAGAACCGTACGCAAACGGTTTTCGTCTTGCAGAGCAGTTGCCGCTTCTACAGCTCAACTTCCAGTTCGGCTTTGTGTTCGTTGAGGTAGTCGCGCATGTAGGGGATGGCAAATGAGACCTTGCCGTACGAGGGCGCCTCAATGATCGACTCTCTCAGCAGACGACTGCGGATGGAACTTACCTGTTGAGGTGTCTTGTTTAAGTCATCGGCAACCATGCTGGTCGAACTCGTCTGCCCTAAGGACGCCATGCTCAGCAGATAAGCGATGCACGTGGGCGGAATGCGCTGCAGCGCGGGCTCAATCACCATTGCGCAGAAGCGTTCGCGTGCTGTTGCGATGCCTCGCTTTGCCTCTTCCTCTCCAATTACAGTTGTATGGGCGCGTCGTGCCAGTTGCCATGCGTAATATCCAACGAGCTGAATCATAAAGGGGTAGCCTTGCGTTGCCTCGGCAAGTTGGCCGGCAATACCTGGTTGCAGCTCCATGCCAGACGCTTCAATGGTTTCTTCGAGGGAGTACGACACTTCGGTTACTGCCACAGCCTTCAGATCAAAGGGGAGGGCACGGCGCAAAAACGTAAGTGTCTTTCCGTTGATGATGCTTTCAATCATCGAAGGCAGCCCAGCAAAAACAAAGGCGATATCAAGGTCTTCGCCGATAACCTGCTGAATCGCAATGGAGAGCGTTCGGACCTCATCGAGCTCTGCGTCTTGAACCTCGTCGAGAGTGATGAGCAGGCCATTTCCATTCTTGGATATTGTCTGTCTCATGGCGTCGCGTAGCGATGGGCCGATTCGCTCAATATCTATGCTGCCGATGGATATGCCAGCTACGGTGGGCTCAAATCTGGCGTGTTTGGCCTGGAATTTGGGCTGCAGCTGTTCGAGAATGCGCTGGCAAAGTCCCTCGGTTGCGACCTCTTTTATGACCGTCCAGCCACGGCTTTGCGCCAAACGTGAGCACTCGTCAAGGAGGACCGTCTTGCCCGTTCCACGGACGCCGGCTATGCGCATTAGGCGCCCAGGGGCACCAGGCCCGTTGGTGAGGCCTTCACTGAATTCTTCGAGTACATCTTCGCGGCCGATAATCGTGGGGGGTGTTTTACCTGCTGTGGGCTTAAAAGGGTTTGTTTGCATGTGAGCCACCTTTGCTCAAGATATAGCAAGATATAGCAAAGTATAGCAAGATATAGCAAAGTATAGTGAGATATAGCAAAGTAAGCGCTACTCGCGGGTTTTGCGGTGGTGCTATTTTCCAAATGCCGCGCGGATAAAGCGCTGGGCGAACAGCTTGTTGGCGACGTTGATGACATGGCCCAGGAACAGTGCCGAGATGGCGGTCGTGACGCCAAAGCCGCCCAGGTTGTACATAAAGATCAGCGACAACGCGAGCGAGGCGGCGACATGTGAGCAGTCAAACACGACTTTTACGTCACCAAAGCGGCGTTTAAGCTTTTCGGCAATGACTTGCACCAAGCCGTCGGGCGCGTTGGGGACAACGCCCATGTTGACGACGAGACTTACGCCAAATGCGGTGACAGCGAGGGAGAGCAGCATGGTCGCAATCTGTGTGGGGAGTGCCGTGGGATGCAGTGGGTTGACCGCCATGAAGAGGTCGGTCAAGCCGCCAATCAGCGTTGAGAAGAACAACTCGAGCAGGATGCGCGGCTGGAACTCGCTTCGCAAGATGGCTAATTGCGCCACGATGTAGGCGACGTAGGTTGCGGTGATCCAAAAGCCGAGCGTCTCGCCAGTGAGCATGGATAGGGTTGTGGCAAAGCACGTGAGCGCGGCGACGCCCAGGCCGGATGCCGTCTGGAGACTCATACCGAGTGCCAGTACTGCAACGCCCACCAGATACATCAGCATTCTGATGACGGTATGGCACCAGTCGATGTTCTCGCCATGCATGATGATGAGCGGTCGCATGTTGCTACCCGTCCTTTCGGTTGTGTGAAAAAGCTGACCCGGGCCGGCAAAAGAGGGTTATCGGGGCACTGCTGCAAAAGCAGAAAAGCCGGCCCCACGGTCAGTCGTCTAGGAAGTGTCTCGCTGTGCCGGAATGGGACTAAAGGTCCAACGAGACGGGAAGAAAGCAAATGGCATTGCGTGGGCGATAAGATGCCAAGATGGTAGGGTGCGTCTTAGCATCCTATTGCCCACGCTCAACGAAATCGGTTTCGTTTGAGCCTAAGTATACGCACGGGATTTTATTCGCGAAGAGAAAAACAATAAAAAGGTGAACGTTCACCTAATCGCAACAACTCGTTGGCTGTAGTTGCGGTGGAATAGTTCCTGTTTTTGCTGCTGAAGGCCTTGAACAGGAACTATTCCACCGCAACTTATGAGGGGGCGGGGGATGCGATAGTATTGCATGGTGGTATTCGACTAACTGAGGACTTATCCGAGGGCTTTATGGAACAGCAGCATTATCAGAGCTTGCAAGATCAGGCATATAACGCATTGCGCTCCAAGATCATCTATGCCGAGCTCAAGCCCGGCACGCGCCTTTCGGCGATTGGTCTGGAAAAGGAGACGGGAATCGGGCGCACGCCCATTCGCGAGTCCTTTGTACGCCTGCGTGAGCAGGAGCTGGTGGAAACGCGCCCCAAAAGCGGCACCTACGTCTCTAAGATCAGCATGGAACACGCCGAAAACGCCTGCTTCTTGCGTGAGAAGCTCGAGAGAAGCGTGCTTATTAAATGCTGTTCGGCCGCCACGCCCGAGCAAAAGCATCGGCTCGAGCAGATTCTTGCCGAGTCCGAGTCGCTCGACCATAGCGAAACGCGTCGCTTTTTCGATCTGGACAACCTGTTCCATGAGACGTGTTTTGAGATTGCCGGCCGCCACATGTTGTGGGATTGGATGAAGAGCGTCAATACGCATTTTGAGCGATACAACTGGTTGCGTATGGTCTCTCAGGATCTGGATTGGGAGCCGATTCGTCGGCAGCATCGCCGGATTCTCGAGGCCATTAAAAAGGGCGATACCGACACGGCGAGCTATCTGGCCGAGACACACCTGCACCTGATGCCCGAGGAGCAGGGCCCGGTTATCGCCTTACATCCTGACTATTTTGAGCTGTCCAAAGACTCGGCCATCTAACTCGTTTTCTTCATTAGTTGCGGTGAAATAGGGATTGTTTTGCGGCTCTGATGGTGTAAGCAGTCCGTATTCCACCGCAAGTGCCGGGGCACATCGGGGCACGAAAACGCTGCGGCGCCGCTTGGAGGAAAAGACCGGAAGCAAGGGTCCATTCCTCCAGACGGTGCCGCAGCCGTTTTGATGGTTCGGCTTTTGTCGAAGTGCCTTAGTTGAGTGCGACTGCCAGCCGAGTAGGCAAAGCGGCTCGGGGGCGTGTCGCTTCCGTCACGTTCTATCAGCATACAAGACGGTTTCGGTTCTTGTTCGTGACGGAAACGG
Organism: uncultured Collinsella sp.; assembly: GCA_902496375.1. Classification (GTDB taxonomy): domain Bacteria; phylum Actinomycetota; class Coriobacteriia; order Coriobacteriales; family Coriobacteriaceae; genus Collinsella. The sequence goes on along the minus strand of CABVAS010000001.1, from coordinate 7,601 downwards.
CGCGCTTCCGAGCCGTTTTAAAGGGGCGCGGCCTCGGTCGCGCCCCCATGATAGAGAGCGAGTCAAGCGGGGAAGTCAAGTAGAAAATCTACCATTTCTACCCCGTCCCCAAATGGCAGGGTTAGCCGCGGACCTTCTTGACGACGTCCATGGCCTCGCGGGCGATCTGCTCGACCTTGGAAAAGTCGCCGTCGGCGAACAGGGCCGGCTTGACCATCCAGGTGCCACCACAGGCGATGATGGCGCTGGAGCTCAGGTACTCCTCGACGTTGGCAGTGTTCACGCCGCCGGTGGGCATAAAGCGATGGCCGACAAACGGAGCAGCGAGGGCCTTGATGGTGTTGAGGCCCCCATACTGAGCCGCGGGGAAGAATTTGGTGACCTTGAGGCCCAGATTCTCGGCAGCAGTGACCTCGGAGGGGGTCACGGTGCCGGGAAGGACGGGCAGGTCGATGTCGATGCAGTGCTTCACGACGTCCTCGTTGTAACCCGGCGAGACGATGAACTTGGCACCGGCGGTGCGGGCCTGCTCAACCTGCTCGACGGTCAGGACAGTGCCGGCGCCGACGCACATCTCGGGCTCGGCCTCGGCCATAGCGGCGATGCACTCGGCGGCGCAAGCGGTGCGGAAGGTGACCTCGGCGGACTTCATGCCGGCTGCCATAAGGGCATGGGCGAGCGGTGCGGCGTCTTCGACCTTGTCGAGCACGACGACCGGCACGATGCCCAGGGATTCAAGCGTGGTGTAGAACTGATCGAACATAGTGTTCCTTTCGATGTGAGGCGCGCACGGGCGCGTGATTGCCAAAGAAGATTGGCCATGAGCCGGTTCCGGATTGGTTATCGGAGGCACTGCTTGGGTCACAAGCAATTTCGGAACCGGCTACGAGGCCAGTCGTGAAGGAATGCCAGACAAAACCGGAATGGGACTAAGTGGTTCTACCTGGCCGGAGGAATCGGGGAGCGGGCTGCAGAGGTATGGGTATGGAAAGCTGCGGCCCGCGGAATGGGGACGGCTTAGCGCGCGACGCGGGTGCCACCGTCGGCGGCGGATGCCACGGCTGCGATCTCGTCTGCGGTCACCAGGTTGGAATCGCCCTTGATGGTGAGCTTGAGGATCGAGGCGGCGATGGCGTAGTTGACGGCGTCCTGCGGGGCAAAGTCGTTGATGAGGGCATGGACGAGGCCGGCGTTGAAAGCGTCGCCGGCGGCAACGCCCTCGAGCACGTGCACGTCGTGAGCAGGGGAGAACCAGTGCTCGCCGCTCTCGACGTCATAGAGCATGCCCATCCAGATGGAGCGCTCGACGCAGGAGATGTTGCGGACGACCGAGGCGACCTTCTTGCAACCGTACTCGGCGCAGATCTGACGGGCCATCTCGACGTAGGTGTCGCGCTCCTCGATGCCGTGGGCAAGGGAGCCGGAGACGCAGGTCATACCGAGGCCGGCAGGAGCGTCCTCGTCGTTGGCAATGCAGATGTCAACGAGCGGCAGGAGTTCCTTCATGGTGGCCTGCGACTTCTCGGGCGACCACATCTTGCCGCGATAGTTCACGTCGCAAACGGTGGTGATGCCCTTGGCGCGGCAGGCGGTGAGGGCATCCTTGCAGGCGGCGGCCATCTCGTCGGAGACGGCGGGCGTCACGCCGGAGAAGTAGAAGACATCGACACCCTTGAGGATCTCGTCCCAGTCAAAGACGTCGCGCTTGGCCATGTTGATGGCAGAGTACTTGCGGTCGTAGACGCAGCCGTTGCCGCGCTGCGAGGCGCCGACCTCAAACACATAGGAACCAAGACGGTCGCCCTGGCGCACGACGCGCGAGGTATCGACGTCGTAGACCTTCAGCGAACGCAGGGCGCACTCGCCCAGACGGTTGGCCGGGACAACGGAGACGTAAGCTGCCTTGTCACCCTGGTAGGCCAGGGAAAGCGCGGTGTTGGCTTCGGCGCCGCCGTAGCGGACATCAAACTCGGTCGCCTGCTCAATGCGCAGATGGTCTTTGGGCGAGAGCCTCATCATGATCTCGCCGAAGGTAAGAACCGTTTTACCCATGGTCGCGCAGCTCCTTCTTACTCGTGCGTACACCTTTGATATGGCGTTGGCACGGAGGTGCCAAGACAGTAGGGTACATCTTTGCACCTCCGTGCCAACGCTTGCCGAAATCGGTTTACGAAATCGGTTTCGTTTCGAGTTGTAGTATACTCACCTACAGCGTTTTGCAAGCGAGATTTTTAAAAAAATGCCTAAAATGGCTCAGACTGCCGACAATTGGGAAACGGGGTGCGCTATGGCGCAGATGAGAATCAAGGACATTGCCGCCGAGGCGGGCGTGAGCCCGGCCACGGTCTCGCGCTATCTCAACAACCGTCCCGGGCAGATGACCGAGGAAACCCGCGCTCGCATCGCGGCAGTTATCGAGCGCACCGGCTATCGTCCACGTGCCGCCGCGCGCAATCTGCGCAGCTCGCGTACCAACCTCATCGGCGTGATTTTGGCCGACATCGCCAACCCGTTCTCGAGCGCCATGCTCGAAGGGCTTTCCGCCAGTGCCGCCGCGCGCGGCTGCTCGCTCATGACGGCCATTAGCGGCAACGACCCCGCCAAGGAGGCAGAGTCGCTCACCAGACTTATCGATGCCGGCGTGGACGGCCTGGTCGTCAATACCTGCGGAGGCAACGACAAGGCGATCGCCGCGGCCGCGGGGCACCTGCCCGTTGTGCTGCTCGACCGCGATGTTGCCGACGGTGGCATCGATCTGGTGACCTCCAACAACCGTGAGCTGGTCGCCGGCCTGGTAGACGCCTTGGCCTCTGCGGGCAGCGAGCGCCTGTGCCTGCTCACCGAGGCAAGCGACGACAGCCCTGTGCGTCGCGAGCGTGCCGAGGCCTTTGTCGACGAGCTTTCGCGACGCGGCCTTGCGGGTGAGGTCGTCACCCTGGCCGATGGTGGCGCCACGGGTGTCAGTCGCCTGGACGAGACCATCCGCGGCTATGCGGGTAAAAAGCTCGGCCTCATTGCCGTCAACGGTCTGGTCTTCCTGCGCCTGACCGAGGCGCTGGCACAGTTGGGACCTTCGTTGCCGGTGGGTCTCAAGATCGCAACGTTTGACGACTATCCCTGGAACCACGTGCTCTTTGGCGGTGTGACCACGGCAGCGCAGGACACTCTTACCATTGCCGAGCGCGTAGTCGAGCGTCTGTCCGAACGCATCGACATCGTTACCACTACGGTGGGCGATGCCGCAAAGCTCGCCCCCAAGCGCATCGAGATCCCCGGCCACATCGAACACCGCGCTTCGACCTCACGCTAACCATTCGTTCGTGACGGCCTGTTCGCGCACGTTTTTTGAGCGCTTGATACGCTTTAACCCTGCGGAAACATTTTTCTGCGATAGTATCTGCGATATAGACCAGTCGAAACCCGCCCGAAAGAAAGGGGAGCGACATGAACCAGCAGAACATCGATTACGTACTCCGCTCCGTAGAGCAGCGTGACATCCGCTTTGTGCGTCTGTGGTTTGTCGACATTCTCGGCCGCCTCAAGAACTTTGCCATTAGCCCCGAGGACCTCGAGGTCGCTTTTGAGGAGGGTATTGGCTTTGACGGCTCCGCTATCGAGGGCTTTGCCACGCCCGAGGAAGCCGACATGCTCGCATTCCCCGATGCTTCGACCTTCCAGATTTTGCCGTGGCGCCCGAGCCATAACGGCGTTGCACGCGTTTTCTGCGATGTGTGCACTCCCGATCGCAAACCGTTCGCCGGCGACCCGCGCGATGCCCTGCGCCGCATGTTCCGCAAGGCCGAGAAGGCCGGCTATCTGCTCAACGTGGGCGCCGAGCTGGAGTATTACTACTTCCCCGACGAGCACACCCCCGAGCCGCTCGACAACGTGGGCTACTTCGATCTTTCGGTGAGTGATGCTGCCCGCGACCTGCGTCGCAACACGGTCCTCACGCTCGAGAAGATGTCCGTGCCCGTGGAGTACACCTTCCACGCCGCCGGCCGCTCGCAGCACGGCATGAGCCTGCGCCACGCCGAGGCCCTGAGCATGTCCGACGCCATCACCACGGCCAAACTCATCATTAAGCAGCAGGCCTATGAGAGCGGTTGCCACGCCTCCTTTATGCCCAAGCCGTTGGCGGGCGAGGACGGCAGCGCCATGTTTTTGCATCAGTCGCTGTTCGACCACGACGGCAACAACGTCTTTTGGGGCGAGGACGACGAGAAGTACCACCTCTCCGAAATCGCCAAGCACTACATGGCCGGCATCTTGGCGCACGCGCGCGAGATCAGCGCCATCACCAACCCCACGGTCAACTCGTACAAGCGCATCACCACGGGTGGCGACTCCGTGCCGCAGTACGCCACGTGGGGCCTGCGCAACCGCGCGAGTATGGTCCGCATCCCGGTCTACAAGCCCGGCAAGCCGCTGTCCACGCGCATCGAGCTTCGTAGCCCCGACCCCATGGCCAACCCGTATCTGGTCAACGCCGTCACGCTGGCGGCTGGTCTGGACGGCATCGAGCGCAAGCTGGAGCTCCCGCCCGAGGCCACGGCCGAGACGCTCAAGCTTACCGACCGTCAGATGGTCAAGGCCGGCTACGCGCCGCTGCCGCGCTCGCTCAAAGAGGCGCTCGACGTGTTTGAGGACTCGCAGTTTATGAAGGATGCCCTCGGCGAGCACATCCACAGCTTCTTCCTCAAAAAGAAGCGCGACGAGTGGCATAAGTTTGAGTCTACGATCACCGAGTGGGAGATCAAGCACTACCTGGCGAACTCCTAATCGCGCTGGCTTGTTTCAGTACGATTGAGCTCATTTCTTTGGAGGCCGATATGTCCGATAAGAGTGCCCTGTTCATGGCGCGCACGACGCGCTTCCACGAGTTTGCCCGCAGCTTGACGACCACCCTGGGTGTCGAGGTGAGTCTGGCCACTCCCGATTCGCCGACTGCGGCGCACGACTTTGACCTGCTGATCCTCGATTCCGACGGCATCCGCAGCGACCGCATCGATCAGATTGCCAAGTGGCTTGACGATCGCGGCGGTGTCCCCATGCTGGTGATCGTCGACGATGAGGCGCTCGGTACCCTGCGCCTGCCCAATCACGCGCATGCCGACTTTGTGTGCCCCACGGCGACGCCCAATGAGCTCAAGGCTCGCGCGCAGCGCCTGATGGGCGAGGAGGAGACCGTCACCGCCGACGATGTGCTCAACATCGATAACCTCGAGATTAATCTGGCTACCTACCAGGTGACACTCGATAACGAGCCCATTGACCTGACGCTGATGGAGTACTCGCTGCTGAGCTTTTTGGCGACGCACCCCAACCGCGCCTACAGCCGCGAAGTGCTGCTGCACCGCGTGTGGGGCTTTGAGTACTGCGGCGGCACGCGTACCGTCGACGTGCACATTCGACGCATCCGCTCCAAGGTGGGCCCGCAGATTGCGGCGCACATCACCACCGTCCGCGGCGTGGGCTATCTGTTTAAGGACTAGATTTCCACCACAAAGGGGACAGGCATCGTTGTGGTGGCTTTGCCGCATGCGTGGATTCCTTTCGGGCCTGCAACAGAACTTAAGCCTTCCTAAAAGATTGCGTTCTCGTACACGTACGCCCGTATATTGGGGTACAACTCAACGTGAACAACGATGGCCCGCCGGCAGTTCGGCGGGCCTTTGGTTATTTGACGAAAGGACCGCAGCTATGAGCGAGAACGATTCCCAGCGTCCCCAGGATGTTGGCAATGCCGGCGAGACTCAGCAGCAGCCGCGCGTGCAGGTAGAGTCGACGCCTGCCGGCAGCAACATTCCCTATGTGCAGGCCTACGACACGCAGACCGGCCAGCCGCTGGACGGTCAGCAGGTCGTGAACAAGCACACGGTGGTCAAGACCAAGACCAAAAAGCTGCCGATCTTTATTACGGCGCTTGCCGGCTGTGCCTGCGGTGCCCTGCTGGTCATCGCGCTCATTATGAGCGGCACGCTCAACATTGGCGGCGGCAGGAACGCCGTGACAGCGGGTGCTTCGGGTTCGTCGACGCAAAAGATTTCGATCGACTCCGAGGACACCACGCTGGCCGAGGCCGTTTCTGCCAAGGCCCTGCCCTCCGTCGTTTCCATCACCGCCACTTCGAGCGGCAACCAGAATGGCTCGCTTTCGCAGTCTGCTGATGAGTCGGATAGCTCGGGCAGCGTCGGTTCGGGCGTGGTGCTCGATACCGCAGGCCACATCCTCACCAACAACCACGTGGTCGATGGTTACGATCAGTACGTGGTGACCATGGACGATGGCACCACCTACGAGGCCGAGTTCGTGGGCAACGATGCTTCGAGCGACCTAGCCGTCATCAAGCTCAAAGATGCAGACGCCTCCAAGCTCACGCCGATCGAGATTGGTGACTCCTCCAAGCTCAACGTTGGCGAGTGGGTCATGGCGATTGGCTCGCCGTTCGGCAACGAACAGTCTGTCTCCACGGGTATCGTGTCTGCGCTCTATCGCTCCACGGCTATGAGCTCTACCAGCGGCAACACCATCTACGCCAACATGATCCAGACCGATGCCGCCATCAACCCGGGCAACTCCGGCGGCGCGCTCGTCAACGACAATGGTGAGCTGGTGGGCATTAACTCGCTCATCGAGAGCTATTCGGGCTCCAGCTCGGGCGTGGGCTTTGCTATTCCCGTTAACTACGCCAAGAACATTGCCGACCAGATCATCGACGGCAAGACGCCGGTGCATCCGTACCTGGGCGCCACGCTTTCGAGCGTCAACGCGCTCAACGCCCGCACCAACAAGCTGAGCACCGATAGCGGCGCGTATGTGGCGAGCGTCGTCGAGGATGGTCCTGCTGCCAAGGCCGGCATTCAGGAGGGCGATGTCATTACCAAGCTGGGCGACGACGAGATTACGAGCGCCGATGGCCTGATCATCGCGCTGCGCAGCCACGAGGTGGGCGAGAAGGTCGAGATCACGCTCATGCGCGGCAAGGAAGAGAAGAAGGTCACCGTCGAGCTGGGCTCCGATGAGGAGCTGCAGAACCAGCAGCAGGACGACAGTTCGACCGACACCGGCAACGGCGGTATTACCGACGAGCAGCTGCGCCAGTACCTGGAGGAGCTGCTGGGCCAGCAGGGCCAGGGTCAGGGCTACGGCCAGGGTTACTAACGAGCCATTTCGCACATGCCGAAGCCAGAGGGGCTGTCCCATCAACGCGGGACAGCCCCTCTTTTCTTATTAATCCGTTGGGGACGGAGGAAAACGGATCACTTGTGGCTGGCAAGAGGCCTGGTTCGTAATGGTCTGGACAGTTAGTTCAGATACGTATAAATCTGGGGCAGCTTGGGATGCGTTTTGAGCAATTTTTGATTGGGATGGGGTTTGAATGGGTGTTTGGGAGGGCGAGCGGGACGTTTACATGGTCTCAGGGAGCCCAAATTAGTTGAAACAGGGGTGTTCGTGTCTAATCCAGCTCTAGGATTTATACGTATCTGAACTAACTGTCCACCCCAGTCTGGCGGCTGCCGATTCGGTGCGGTTCGAAAGGGTTATTCGGCCCCATCGTGACCGGTGGTACTCTAGTATCCGTTTGAAATCGAGCGAAG